>NZ_JBNCAR010000006.1:0-148795 GCF_051280715.1 Thauera sp. AutoDN2
CTCGCCCGAGAACGCGATGTATGGCTTCGCGGTGTTCTACGCCATCTGCGTGGTCATCAACTGGTGGTTCTACCTGCGCAAGGACGCGTATATCAAGAACCCCTGATTCATTCTTCGATTCACGATTTCCGTTTTTCACTTACGGGTTTTACCGATCGCGCTTGACGAACGAAGCGACGACTTGAGAGGAGCAAACCATGAGTCATTTTCTCGATCGCCTGAGGTTTTTCGACAAGGTCAAGGACACCTTCTCGAATGGGCATGGCATCGTCACCAATGAAGACCGCAACTGGGAGGATGCCTACCGCAACCGCTGGCGCCACGACAAGGTGGTGCGCTCCACCCATGGTGTGAACTGCACCGGCGGCTGTTCGTGGAAGATCTTCGTCAAGAACGGCCTGGTTTCGTTCGAGATGCAGCAGACCGACTATCCGCGCACCCGCGAGGATCTGCCTAACCACGAGCCGCGCGGCTGCCAGCGTGGCGCCTCGTTCTCGTGGTACCTGTACTCGCCGCACCGCATCAAGTACCCGATGATCCGCGGTCGCCTGCTCGAGTTGTACCGTGCAGAGCGCAAGGCGGGTCGTGACCCGGTCGAGGCCTGGGAGGCGATCCAGAAGGATCCCGCCAAGCGCGACCGCTACGTCCACGTGCGTGGCCTGGGCGGCTTCGTGCGCACCAACTGGGACGAGGTCACCGAGATCGTGGCGGCAGCCAACGTCTACACCATCAAGAAGTGGGGTCCGGACCGCATCTATGGTTTCTCGCCGATTCCCGCGATGTCGATGATCTCGTACGCCGCCGGCGCGCGTTACCTGTCGCTGATCGGCGCCGCTTGCGGCTCGTTCTACGACTGGTACTGTGACCTGCCTGCAGCCTCGCCGCAGACCTGGGGCGAGCAGACCGACGTGCCCGAGGCCGCCGACTGGTACAACTCGACCTACCTGATCATCACCGGCGCCAACCTGCCGATGACCCGTACCCCTGACGCGCACTTCGCCACCGAAGTGCGCTACAAGGGCGCCAAGATCGTCTCGATGGCGCCGGACTACGCGGAATACGTCAAGTTTGCCGACCTGTGGATGCCGGTCAAGCAGGGCACCGACGCCGCAGCCTTCCTCGCCATGGGGCATGTCGCACTGAAGGAGTTCCTGGTCGAGAAGCAGGACCCGTACTTCACCGAATACGCGCGCAAGTACACCGACCTGCCGATGCAGGTGGTGCTGCGCAAGCACGGCGAAGGCTATGTTTCGGACCGCAACCTGCGTGCCTCCGACTTCGACAACAACCTCGGCGAGTCGAACAACCCCGAGTGGAAGACCATCGTCTTCGACAAGAAGGGCGGCCGCTTCATTGCGCCGAACGGTTCGATCGGCTTCCGCTGGGGTGAAGAAGGCAAGTGGAACCTGCTGGAGAAGGCCGGTGCAGACCAGGCCGAGACCGAGGCCGAGCTCACCTGCATCGACAGCCGTGACGATGTCGTTTCCGTGGGCTTCCCGCACTTCGTGCCGGGCGAGAACGAGCTGCTGTACCGCAACGTACCCGTGCGTCGCCTGACGCTTGCAAGCGGCGAGGAAGTGTTCGTCACCTCCGTGTTCGATATGCAGGTCGCGCAGTACGGCATCGATCGCGGTCTGGGCGGTGGCAACGTGGCCTCGTCCTACGACGACGCCTCGGTGGCGTACACCCCGGCCTGGGCTGCCAAGCAGACCGGCGTCAAGGCGGCCGATCTGGAGCGTACCGGTCGCGAGTTCGCCGACAACGCCTCCAAGACCAAGGGCCGCTCCATGGTCATCATGGGTGCCGCGATCAACCACTGGTACCACAACGACCTCGCCTACCGCTCGATCATGAACCTGCTGCACATGTGCGGCTGCGTGGGTCAGACCGGTGGTGGCTGGGCGCACTACGTGGGGCAGGAGAAGCTGCGTCCGCAGGCCGGCTGGGCGCCGATCGCGTTCGCGCTCGACTGGCAGCGTCCGCCGCGCCACATGAACTCGACCTCGTACTGGTACTTCCACACCGACCAGTGGCGCTACGAGACGATCGATGCCGACGCCTTGCTGTCGCCCGCCGGTCCTTGCCGCAACAAGGGCCTGGCGCTCGCCGACTACAACGTCAAAGCGGTGCGCATGGGCTGGCTGCCGTCGGCGCCGCACTTCAACCGCAACCCGATCGAGCTCGCCGCCGAAGCCGCCAAGGCGGGTGCCAGCGACGAGGCGAGCGTGTCGAAGTACGTGGTCGACCAGCTCAAGTCGGGTGCGCTCGACGTGTCCTTCGCCGATCCGGACGCCGAGGAGAACTGGCCGCGCAACCTGATCGTGTGGCGCGCCAACCTGATCGGTTCCTCGGCCAAGGGCCACGAGTACTTCCTCAAGCACCTGCTGGGCGCGCAGAACGGAGTGATGCAGGAAGGCGGCGCGGGTAACAACTGCAAGGAAGTGAAGTGGCACGAGCACGGCCCGACCGGCAAGCTCGACCTGATGGTGGACATCAACTTCCGTCTCAACTCGACCGGCGCCTACTCGGACATCATCCTGCCGACCGCGACCTGGTACGAGAAGAACGACCTCAACACCACCGACATGCACCCGTTCATCCACCCGCTGGGTGAGGCGGTGACCCCGGGCTGGGAGTCGAAGTCCGACTGGCAGATCTTCCGCACGCTGGCCAAGACCTTCAGCGCCCTGGGCGCCAAGCACCTCGGTACCCTGAAGGACGTTGTGGCGCTGCCGATGCAGCACGACTCGCCGATGGAACTGGCAACCCCGATGGGTGTGGGCAAGGACTGGAAGTACGGCGAGTGCGAGCCCATCCCGGGCAAGACCATGCCGATGCTCAAGCTTGTCGAGCGTGACTACGCGCAGATCTACAACAAGTACATCGCGCTCGGCCCGCTGATGGTCAAGCTGGGTAACAACGTCAAAGGCCTCGACTGGGATACCACCCAGGAATACGAAGAGCTCAAGAAGTGCAACTACCCGGTGCAGGTCGAGGGTGTCTCGAAGGGCATGCCTTCGCTCGAGGAAGACATCTACGTCTGTGACTCGGTCATGCGCATGGCGCCCGAGACCAACGGCGAAGTGGCGCACAAGTCGTGGAGCGCGCTGTCGAAGAAGACCGGCATCGACCACCACCACCTGTACGCCGGCCGTCACGAGGACAAGATCACCTTCCGCGACATCGTCGCCCAGCCGCGCAAGATCATCACTGCGCCGACCTGGTCGGGCATCGAGTCGGAGACCGTGTCCTACACCGCGGGCTACACCAACATCCACGAGCACATCCCGTTCCGCACCCTGACCGGCCGTGCGCATTTCTACCAGGATCACGAGTGGTTCCTCGACTTCGGCGAAGGCTTCTGCGCCTACAAGCCGCCGGTCGACCTGAAGGCGCACGAGAACGTGCCCGACAGCGTGCGTCGCAAGCCGCACCTGACGCTGTCGTGGATCACCCCGCACTCCAAGTGGGGCATCCACTCCAGCTACCAGGACAACCTGCGCATGCTGAACCTGTTCCGTGGCGGCCCGTACGTCTGGCTGTCGGAGGAAGAGGCTGCCAGCATCGGCATCAAGGACAACGACTGGGTCGAGGCGATCAACGCCAACGGCGCGACCGTTGCCCGTGCGGTGGTCTCGCAGCGCATCCCGCGCGGCATGGCGATCATGTACCACGCGCAGGAAAAGAACGTGAACGTGCCCGGCTCGAACACCACCGGTAAGCGTGGCGGCATCCTGAACTCGGTCACCCGCGTCATCGTCAAGCCCACCAACATGGTCGGCGGCTATGCGCAACTGGCCTACAGCTTCAACTACTACGGCACCGTCGGTTGCCAGCGTGACGAGGTTGTGGTGATCCACAAGATCGAGGACCAGGACATCGACTGGCTGGAGCGCCCGCTCACGCCCGAACGCGAAGCCCAGCGCAACCCCGTGGGCATCGGCAAGAAGTAAGCGCCGACTCGAGACCAGAGATTCAGGAGATACACATGAAAATCCGCGCGCAATTCGCGATGGTGTTCAACCTCGACAAGTGCATCGGTTGCCATACCTGCTCGGTGACCTGCAAGAACGTGTGGACCAACCGCAAGGGCGTCGAGTACGCATGGTTCAACAACGTCGAGTCCAAGCCCGGAATCGGTTACCCGAAGGAATGGGAGAACCAGGAGAAGTGGAAGGGCGGCTGGACCAAGCTCAATGGCAAGCTCGAGCTCAAGGCCGGCGGTCGCCTGAAGAAGATCGTGCAGATCTTCTCCAACCCGAACCTGCCCGAGATCGACGACTACTACGAGCCCTTCACCTACGACTACGCCCGTCTGCAGAACGCGCCGCTGTCCGAAGCCGCGCCGACTGCGCGTCCGGTTTCGCAGATCACCGGCGAGAAGATGGACAAGATCACCTGGGGCCCGAACTGGGAAGACGACCTCGCCGGCGAGTTCGCCTCCCGTGCTCGTGACAAGAACTTCTCCAACATGGAGAAGGAAATGTACAAGCAGTTCGAGAACACCTTCCACATGTACCTGCCGCGTATCTGCAACCACTGCATCAACCCGGCATGTGTGGCGTCCTGCCCGTCCGGCGCGCTGTACAAGCGCGAGGAAGACGGCATCGTGCTTGCCGACCAGGACCGCTGCCGCGGCTGGCGGATGTGCATCTCGGGCTGCCCGTACAAGAAGGTGTTCTTCAACTGGGAGTCGTCCAAGGCCGAGAAGTGCGTCGGCTGCTACCCGCGCGTCGAGAACGGCCTGCCGACCGTCTGTTCCGAGTCCTGCGTGGGCCGCATCCGCTACAACGGCATCATCCTGTACGACGCCGACAAGATCCTGGACGCCGCCAGCACCGACAACGAGCAGGACCTGTACAAGGCCCACCTCGACATGTTCGTCGATCCGTTCGATCCGGCCGTGATCGCCCAGGCCAAGAAGGACGGCATCACCGACGACTGGATCCTTGCCGCGCAGAAGTCGCCGATCTACAAGATGGCGGTGCAGTGGAAGATCGCCTTCCCGCTGCACCCCGAGTACCGCACGTTGCCGATGATCTGGTACGTGCCGCCGCTCTCGCCGGTGCAGTCGCAGATCGACCAGAAGGCGCTGCCGACCGAGGCCGACGGCGTGATCCCGAAGGCTTCTGCCATGCGCCTGCCGGTCAAGTACCTCGCCAACCTGATGACCGCAGGCAAGGAGCAGCCGATCATCGACGCGCTCAACCGCATGATTGCGATGCGCTCGTATCAGCGTTCGGTGCACGTCGAGGGCACGCCGGATACGCGTGGTCTCGAGGCCGTCGGCATGACCGAGGACATGGCCAAGGAGATGTATCGCTACCTGGCGATCGCGAACTACGAAGACCGCTTCGTGATTCCGACCTCAAAGGAAGAGATGCGCCTCGAGGACTACCACGGCTTCCAGGGCCAGGCCGGCTTCAGCTTCGGCAGCGCCTCGTCGGTCGGTATTTCGCCGAACTCGCTGTTCCCCGAACGCCGCAGGGAGTCGATGGAGCCGCGCACGCCGGCACCGCACGCCGACGAGATGCACGACGTCACCGGCGAGCGTTACTGAGGAGACAGGAATCATGCAGACCTACAAGCTGCTTGCCGTGCTGCTCGACTATCCGGGCGGTGAGATCGTCGGCGACTTGCGCGCCGCGGTCTCCGGGCAGGGCGGTGCGCTGGGTCTGGTCCGCTCGGTGGACACCGATGAGGTGTTCACCGGGTCCGAACATGCCAGCATCGCCGGTTTCATTGACTGGATGCTGGCGCAGGACCAGACCGAGCTCGAGGGGCGTTACGTCAAGACCTTCGACCTCACCCCGGAGCACAGCCTTCACCTGACGCACCACGTTTTCGGTGACGACAAGAACCGTGGCCCCGCGCTGATCGACCTGTCGGAGTTCTACAAGTCCTATGGACTGCAGCACGACGAACACGAGATCCCGGACTACCTGCCGATGATGCTGGAGTTCGTGTCGCAACTCGAGGAGACCGAGGCGCGCGTGTTCCTGACTGACGCGGTGAAGGTATTCAACGTGCTCGCGACCAACCTGGAAAAGGCGGAGAGCCCCTATGCAGTGCTCGTCCGCGTGATCGAAAACCACAGCTCGCTGGCCCGCCAGGCCGCCTGAGGAGAAGAAGATGTCTCTGTGCAATCTGCTATTCGGGGTCTACCCGTACATCGCGCTGACCGTGTTCGTGATCGGTAGCTGGATCCGCTACGATAACGAGCAGTACACCTGGAAAACCGACTCGTCGCAGTTGCTCTCCAAGCAGGGGATGATGCTCGCGAGCAATCTGTTCCACGTCGGCATCATCATGCTGTTCCTGGGCCACTTCGCTGGCCTGGTACTGCCGCATGGATTGTGGCTGGCGCTCGGGATCTCCGACCTTGCGCACCAGTGGATTGCGCTCACCGCGGGTGCGATCTTCGGCATCACCTGCCTGATCGGCGGCGCCATGCTGTGGTATCGCCGCATGTACAATCCGCGCGTTCGCATCAACAGCCGTCGTGCCGACGTGTTCATCATCACCTGGTTGATGATCACGCTGATCCTGGGCCTGCTGACCGTGCCGTTCTCGATCGGCCACGCCAACAAGGGTGACCCTGCAGTGATGCTGGCCCTGGCCGAGTGGGTGAAGAGCATCCTTCTGCTGAACCCGCAGCCGCAGCTGATGGAGCAGGTCGACCCGATCTTCCGTCTCCACATCTTCTTCGGCCTGACGGTGTTCCTGGTGTTCCCCTTCACCCGCCTGGTGCACATCCTGACCGCGCCGTTCAACTACCTGACGCGCGCCTACCAGATCGTTCGCACCAAGCGCGCCTGAGGCTGGCGACAGGAGGCAAGGCACACGGCCGCAAGGCCGGATGCCTTGCCTTTTTCGCTTCTTGCCCCTAGCGTGCGCCCATGCACGAGAAGAGTCTCCTTCAAACCATGCTCGGCCGTAACGCGGGGCTTTCGACCAAGATCACCGCCATCCTGCTCGCGTTCTTCCTGGCAGCGCTGGCGGCGATCACCCTGACCCTGTTCATCTCCTGGCACCTCGAGGGGGCGGCGGCGGCGATCAACGATGCCGGCAGCCTGCGCATGCGGGTGTACCGGTTCGCCCACTTCGTCGCCCGGGCAGGAAGCGGGGCCACGCCCGACGCACAGTTTGCGGCCGATCTGCACGCACGCATCGACGAGTTCGAGCGCGTCCTGAATGGACTGCGCACCGGCGACCCGACGCGTCCGCTGTTCGTGCCGAAGCGAGACGATATCCCTGCCGCCCTGGAGGACATGACCTCCCAGTGGCATGACCAGGTTCGCCCCTTGCTCGCGCGCATCGGCGCCGCACCGACGCCTGGCGCACGGAGCGCGCTGGCTGCCGAGTTCGATGAGTTGGCGCCGCAGTTCGTCTCCATCATCAATGAGCTGGTGTTGCGCATGGAGCACAACTACGCGCGCAACACCAACATCCTGCGCTCTTCGCAGGTCGCGCTGATCGCGCTCGCGGTGATCGGCACCATTCTGCTGCTTCGCTTCTTCTTCGTCACTGTGATCCGCCCGCTGCATGATCTCCACGAGGGCGTTCAGAGCATGAGCGAGGAGGACTTCGATGCGCGTGTTCCCGTGCTCTCGAATGACGAGTTCGGTGAGCTTTCTGATGGCTTCAACCGCATGGCGGCGCATTTGCAGCATGTATACGACACGCTCGAGGAGCGCGTCGCTTCCAAGACGCGGAGCCTCGAGCAGAAAAACCGCGAGCTGGAGATCCTCTACGACGTGGTTGCGTTCCTGCGTGAACCGGCCGATGTCGATACCCTGTGCAAGGGTTTTCTCGAGCGCGTGCAGAAGGCGATGGGCGCGGTGGCGAGTTCGGCGCGGCTGCTCGATCTTGATTCGCGCAACCTGTGCATGATCGTACATGACGGCCTGGGCGAAGAATTCCTCGATCGCGAGGAGGTGCTCGCCTGTGGCGAATGTGTTTGTGGCGAGGCTGCACAAAGCGGCGGACGCTCGCTGACCCTCGACGTGCTGGCGGCCAATCTGGATGTCACCCGGGACGCCTGTGCGCGTGCCGGCTTCCGCACCGTCTCGGCAACCTCGATCACGGCCAACAAGCGCTCGCTGGGCGTCTTCAACCTTTTCTACGGCCATTCGCAACCGATCAGTGATACGGATCGCCAGCTTCTCGAGACACTTGGGCAGCAACTCGGCACGGCCATCGAGAACCAGCGCCTGCATGCGCGTGAGCGCGAGCTGGCGGTGTCCGAAGAGCGCAACCTGCTGGCGCGCGAGCTGCACGATTCGATCGCCCAGGGCTTGGCATTCCTCAACTTGCAGGTGCAGATGCTGGAACGCGCCCTCGCGGAACATCGCGAGAAGGACGTTGCCGCGACGGTGGAAATGCTCCGTCGCGGTATCCAGGAGAGCTATGAGGATGTGCGCGAACTGCTCGTGCACTTCCGCACCCGGGTGGAGATGCAGGACCTCGATGCGGCGATTGCATCCGCACTGCGCCGCCTGGCCGAGCAGACCGGCGTGGCGACAGATCTGGATGTACAGGGCGATGGTGCGCCGCTTGACCCGGAAGCCGAGACGCAGGTGCTCTACATCGTCCAGGAGGCGCTCTCCAACGTGCGCAAGCATGCGGGCGCAAAAGCGGTTTCGGTAGGCCTGCGGCGCGGGCGCGACGGGCTGGCGGTGACCGTCCGTGATGACGGGGTCGGCTTCGTCGAGGATGACGAGAGTCTCGACACCGAGGCGCACATCGGCCTGCACATCATGCGTGAACGCGCACTGCGCATCGGCGGACAGTTTGCGGTTCGCTCCTCGCCCGGGCGCGGCACCGAGATACGCCTTCAACTGCCCAGATCGAACAAGGTGGAAGCCTGATGACCGAATCCGTGATACGCGTCCTGCTCGTGGATGACCACACGCTCTTTCGCAGTGGTATCCGCTCGCTGCTGCAGAGCTACCCCTGCTTCGACGTCGTCGGCGAGGCTGGCGACGGGCGAGAGGGTATCCGCCTCGCCGGACAGCTGAAACCCGATGTCGTGCTGCTCGACAACAACATGCCCGGACTCTCCGGTCGCGAGGCGGCGCGCCTGCTGCTAGAGGAGGTGCCAGACACGCGGGTGCTGATGCTGACAGTGTCCGAAGACTCGGACGACCTGATCGAGACCTTGCGTGCCGGTGCCTGCGGCTACCTGCTGAAGAACATCCAGGCTGAGACCCTGGTTTCTGCGATCAAGACCGCGGCCCAGGGCGAATCGGTCGTGTCGCCACAGATGATGGGCAAGCTGCTCAATGGCGTGCGCGCTGAAGCCGGCCGCTCGGTGCCCGAGCCCGCCCGCAGCACCCCGCTGCGGACGACGGGTGAACCGCGCAGCGCGCCCGAGGGGGGGGAACTGGACCGGCTTTCTCCGCGCGAGCGGGAAATCCTGCAGCTCATCGCGCGCGGGCAGAGCAACAAGGAGATCGCACGCGCGCTGGACCTGGCCGAGAGCACGGTAAAGATCCACGTGCAGAACATGCTGCGCAAGCTCAACCTGAGCAGCCGCGTTCAGGCCGCCGTGTATGCGGTGGAGAACGGGCTGGAGTCTGCGCCCGACGCTTGAGCCGTGCCGGGCCGGCGCGTGCGCGGGCCCTCGATCAAAGAAGATGCCTGGCGCCGGCGCAGCGCAGTGGTCCGCAATGAAGGCGTCCGCGCAATGAAGGCATCGGCCCGGTGCAGCCTTCAGTTCAGTGCAGCCTTCCGAACACGCCGCCCAGCAGTTCCTGCAGGGAGCGGAGCTCGTCGCGGTGACGTGCAGCGATGCGGGCCACCAGCGCTTCCCCGGCGGCGGTCAGGTGTACCTCGACTGCGCGGCGGTCGTCGCGTCCGGGGCGTCGCTCCACCAGGCCGAGCTTTTCGCAGCGCGAAACAAGGGAGACGGCCCCGTGCTGGTGCGCTTGAAGGCGCTCCGCGAGCTCGCCCACGTTTGCCCACTCTCGTCCGGGGAAGCCCTTGATCTGCAGCAGCAACAGGTATTGTAGGTTGGTGATGCCGTGGCGTCGCGTGAGCACTTCGGAGAAGCGGAGGAAGCGTCTCAACTGATAGCGGAAATCGGCCAGGGCCTCGAATTCGGACTTGTCTAGTGGCGTGCTCATGATGCCGCGATTCTATCGCCAACCGAGCATGGTTCGGTATCCGCCGCAGTGGATTCTGTGCACGAGATCGCCCTTGCAATCTGCCGGATCACGATTAATATCAAAGTATGATGCATTGGCGGGCGTGGCGGGCAATCCTGTCCACCAGAGACCTGCCTTCATCCGGCAGAGGAGGAAAGATCATGGAAGTGATGCAGTTTCCCCGCATGGTGATCTCCAGTCGGGAGGGCTGGGACCTGGTGGCGCGCCTGCGCCCGTCGATGGATGTGATGTTCCTTCGCGTCGTGTTGCCGTTGTCCCTGCTGCCGCCGCTGATGATTCTGGTCGCCTCGGGCGGTATGGCGGCCGAGATGTTCCCCGGCGTGACGTTTGGCAATGGCCTGATTGCCGCGGTGATCTTCTTCGTGGCGGAGCACTTCAGCGTTCCGATCATGGCGAATTCGATCCGCCTGGCGTCCATGGCCAAGGAGGGCAGCAATAACCTGCACGACGCGTATGCGGTTGCCGCCATCGCGCCGATTCCGCTGTGGCTGTCGTCACTCGCCGTGCTGTTCGGGAGCGTCTGGTTCATGGGCATCATCGGCCTGCTCTCGCTGGGCGCGTCGGCGATGCTGGTGCGCCATGGCGTCGATCGCCTGCTGGGCGTTCACGAGCCGGTCTACGCGAGTGAGGTGGCGGTGCAGGTGATGAGCTTCGGGGCGCTCGTCTGGCTCGCACTCCTCGGCGTGGCAGCTGGAGCGCTGATTCTGCTCTGAGGGGTTCTCAGGATGGGGGCGCTCAGGCTTTCACGCGCATCAGGCGCTGCTTCTCGCGCTCCCAGTCCCTTTTCTTCTCATCCTCACGCTTGTCGTGCAGCTTCTTGCCCTTGGCGAGCCCGATCTCGATCTTGATGAGGCCTTTCTTGTAGTGCATGTCGATCGGCACCAACGTGTAGCCTGCGCGCTCGACCTTGCCGATCAGGCGCGCGATTTCCTTCTTGTGCAGCAACAGCTTGCGCGTGCGCGTGGGGTCGTGGTGCACGTGACTCGAGGCGGTGGTGAGCGGTGCGATGTGCATGCCGAAAAGAAAGATTTCCTCGCCGCGGATGACCACGTAGGATTCCTTGATGTTGGCGCGCCCGGCGCGGATGGCCTTCACCTCCCAGCCCTCGAGGACCATGCCGGCCTCGTGCTTTTCCTCGATGAAGTATTCGTGAAAGGCCTTGCGATTTTCGATGATGCTCATGGTGGTGCTGTCCCGGAGGGCGGCGCAGCGCGGAAAACCGAGTTGCGCATGCGGTAGAATTGCGCATTTTAACAGTTCGGTCGCGTGCCCGTTCCGGTCACGGTGCCGATTCACCGCTCGCCCATGGCCGAAGTCAACAAGCTCGTACTGATCGAATTCACCCCGGCGCAGATGTTCGAACTCGTGGATCGGTGCGAGGACTACCAGCACTTCCTTCCCTGGTGCGGCGGCGCAGTGGTCCATGCGCGTACCGACACGGTTACGGCGGCAACGCTCTACATCAACTATCACGGCATCAAGGCGCATTTCAGCACCGAGAACGAAAAACGATATCCGGTCGAGATGAAGCTGCGCCTGACCGATGGTCCCTTCACCCATCTCGACGGCCACTGGCAGTTCACTGCGCTTGGCGACACTGCGTGCAAGGTGGAATTCCAGCTGCGTTACCAGTTTGCGAGCAAGCTGCTGGAAAAGGTGCTGGGGCCTGTGTTCAATCACATCGCCAATACCTTCGTCGATTCCTTCGTCAAGCGTGCGGGCGAGATCTACAAACCGGCTGGCTCGGCAGGAGTTCGATGATGGGCGAGATGATCCATGTGGAAGTGGTGTATGCCTTGCCCGAACGGGCAGAGCTCGTGCCGCTGAGCCTGGCGGAGGGCGCGACCGCTGGGGATGCGGTGCAGGCGTCGGGTCTGCTCGAGAAGTACCCGGAAATCGATCTCGCCCGTAACAACAAGCTGGGGATTTTCGCCAAGCTGGTGAAGCCCGATACCGCGCTGCGCGACCGTGACCGTGTGGAGATCTACCGGCCGCTCATCGCCGACCCGAAGGCCGTGCGCAAGAAGCGCGCCGACGAAGGCAAGGTGATGAAGAAAGGGGGCGGGTCCGCCGACGAGGAGGCTTGAGCCGCCCAGCGCGCGAGTGGGGGCGCGCACTCTTTGGCTCGCTCGTTCTGGCTCAAGGCCTGGCGTTCTGGTTCAAGGCCTGGGTTAGTTACAGTGTTCGGAGATCTGCTGCTGCAGGCGCTGCGCTTCTGCGTTGCGCGCAGCATCGTCCAGGTATTCGCGCTCGCCCGCTGCATTGAAGCGGCTGACACGCTGCCCCGACTGCAGGGCCGTGAGTTGGTTGCGTGCCTGTTCGCAGAAGCGGGCGCGCTCGGCATCGCGCGCTGCAGCTTCTTCCGCTTTCGCCGCTGCCTCTGCCTCGGCCGCGCGCCGTTCGCGGAAGGCCTGCTCGCGTTCAGCGAGCGTCGGCGGCCCCTTCGGCGCCCCGGCTGTTTCGCTCGCGCCATCGGCGGCGAGGCTATCTGCCGCTGTCGCGGCAGCAGGACGCGGAGCGCGTGTCCCCTGTACGACACTGACTTCGCCGGTGAGCGGCGGGGTGTCGGAATAGTGCACGCGCCCGTCCTTGTCCTTCCAACTGTAGATCTGCGCAGCGGCAGGCAGGGAGAGGAGCAGGGCGACGAGCAACAGGGGGCGACGAATCATCGAGAAAATCTCCGGAGGGCGCTGCTTACACCACGCTCTGACGCTCTGTATAATACGGATTTGGTCGAAAGGAAAAAAGCCATGCGAGTGATTCAGAAGGCGCTGACCTTCGATGACGTCCTTCTCGTTCCAGCCCACTCCACGGTTCTTCCGCGCGATGTGAGCCTGCAAAGCCAGGTCACTCGCCGCATCCGTCTCAATATCCCGCTCGTTTCGGCCGCGATGGACACGGTGACCGAAAGCCGCCTCGCGATCGCGCTGGCGCAGGAAGGTGGCATCGGCGTCGTGCACAAGAACCTCAGCCCGGCGGAGCAGGCTGCCGAGGTGCACAAGGTCAAGCGCCACGAATCGGGCATCCTCAAGGACCCGATCACCATCCCGCCGACGATGACGGTGCGCGAAGTGATCGCGCTCCAGCGTCAGCACCGCTTCTCTGGCGTGCCGGTGGTGCAGGGCCGCAAGGTCGTGGGGATCGTGACCAACCGCGACACCCGCTTCGAGACCAAGCTCGATGCGCTGGTCTCGGAGATCATGACGCCGCAGGAGCGGCTGGTTACCGTGCGTGAAGGCGCCAGCCTCGATGAGGCGCGTGAGCTGCTGCGCGTGCATCGCCTCGAGCGCGTGCTGGTGCTCAACGATGCCGGCGAGCTGTGCGGGCTGATCACCGTGAAGGACATGATGAAGTCCACCGAGCACCCCAGCGCCGCCAAGGATGAGCAGGGGCGGCTGCGCGTGGCGGCGGCGATCGGCGTGGGGGCTGGCACCGAGGAGCGTGCCGAGCTGCTCGCGGAGGCCGGCGTGGACATGATCGTGGTCGATACTGCCCATGGTCACTCCCAAGGCGTGCTCGACCGCGTGAACTGGGTCAAGAAACGCTTCCCTCAGATCGAGGTGGTGGGGGGCAATATCGCCACCGCCGATGCCGCGCGCGCGCTGGTCGATGCCGGCGCCGATGGTGTCAAGGTGGGTATCGGCCCGGGGTCGATCTGCACCACGCGCATCGTTGCGGGTGTGGGCGTGCCGCAGATCACGGCCATCGACAACGTTGCCAACGCGCTTGCCGGATCCGGCGTGCCGATGATCGCCGACGGCGGCATCCGCTTTTCCGGCGATATCGCAAAGGCGATCGCTGCGGGCGCCAACGTGGTGATGCTCGGTGGCCTGTTCGCCGGCACCGAGGAAGCGCCGGGCGAAACCGTCCTGTACCAGGGGCGCACCTACAAGGCATATCGCGGCATGGGCTCGCTGGGCGCGATGGAGAAGGGTGCCGCCGACCGTTATTTCCAGGACGAGAACACCGGCAACATCGACAAGCTCGTCCCCGAGGGCATCGAGGGCCGTGTGCCCTACAAGGGGCCGGTCGGAGTCGTGATTCACCAGCTCGTCGGCGGCCTGAGGGCTTCCATGGGGTATCTCGGCTGCCCGGACATTCCGGCAGTCCATGAGCGAGCGGAATTCGTGCAGATCAGCTCGGCAGGCATGCGTGAGTCGCATGTCCATGACGTGCAGATCACCAAGGAAGCGCCCAACTACCAGATCAGCTGATCGGGCTGGTTCGTATTTCCGGGCGGCTGCGAAGCCGCCTTTCCTTTTTCAAGACGCTAGAGACGTTCGCGCCCATGGCTCACCAGAAGATCCTCATTCTCGATTTCGGCTCCCAGGTTTCGCAGCTCATCGCACGTCGCGTGCGCGAGCAGCAGGTGTATTGCGAGCTGCATCCCTTCGACGTGTCCGACGAATTCGTGCGCAGTTTCGGTGCTCAGGGCGTGATCCTGTCGGGCGGTCCGAACTCGGTGTACGAAGCGGAGGAGTGGCGTGCGCCGCAGGCGGTGTTCGAGCTGGGTGTGCCGGTGCTGGGCATCTGTTACGGCATGCAGACCATGGCCAGCCAACTCGGCGGCAAGGTCGAGAGCTCGGCCAAGCGCGAGTTCGGCTATGCCGAGATGCGTGCGCATGGGCACTCGAAGCTGTTCGAAGGCATCCAGGATCGGACCAACGCCGAGGGTCATGGCCTGCTCGACGTGTGGATGAGCCATGGCGACAAGGTCACCGGGTTGCCGCCGGGCTTCAAGATCATCGGCAGCAACGAGGCGACGCCGATCGCGGCCATGGCCGACGAGGTGCGTGGGTTCTACGGCGTGCAGTTTCACCCCGAGGTCACACACACGATCAAAGGCAAGGAGATGATCGGGCGCTTCGTGCATGACATCTGCGGTTGCGGCCACGACTGGAACATGCCCGACTACATTGCCGAGGCGGTGCAGAGGATTCGCGAGCAGGTCGGTGACGAGGAGGTCATCCTTGGTCTGTCGGGCGGCGTCGACTCCTCAGTGGCAGCGGCGCTGATCCATCGCGCAATCGGGGACCAGCTCACCTGCGTGTTCGTCGACCACGGCCTGCTGCGTCTCAACGAAGGCAAGCTGGTGATGGAGATGTTTGCCGGCCGACTGCACGCCAAGGTCGTGCATGTGGATGCCACCGAACAGTTCATGGGCCACCTCGAGGGGGTCACCGACCCCGAGCAGAAGCGCAAGATCATCGGCCGCGAATTCGTCGAGGTTTTCCAGGCCGAGGCAAAGAAGCTTCCGAACGCCAGGTGGCTGGCGCAGGGCACCATTTACCCCGACGTGATCGAGTCGGGTGGCGCAAAGAGCAAGAAGGCGCACACCATCAAGAGTCACCACAATGTCGGTGGTCTGCCCGAAACCCTGGGCCTGAAGCTGCTCGAACCACTGCGCGACCTGTTCAAGGACGAGGTGCGCGAGCTCGGTGTGGCGCTCGGTCTGCCACACGACATGGTCTATCGCCACCCCTTCCCCGGGCCTGGCCTGGGGGTGCGCATCCTCGGCGAGGTCAAGCACGAATACGCCGATCTGCTGCGCCAGGCCGACGCGATCTTCATCGACGAGTTGCGTGCCGCCGACTGGTACGACAAGACCAGCCAGGCCTTCGCCGTCTTCCTGCCGGTGAAGAGCGTTGGCGTGATGGGCGACGGCCGCACCTACGAGTACGTTGTCGCGCTGCGTGCGGTGCAAACGCAGGACTTCATGACCGCACACTGGGCGGAACTTCCGCACAGCCTGCTCGGCAAGGTCAGCAACCGCATCATCAACGAGGTGCGCGGCATCAACCGCGTGGTGTACGACATCTCCGGCAAGCCGCCGGCGACGATCGAGTGGGAGTGACCGGAAAAGAATATTGACTTATAACTCAGTAACTTGCGTTTGTTTGGGAATAATTTGGCGCAAATCATCAACAAGCAAGTTTGTAGGGCAAGTCATTGAAATGTAACGGTGCATCAGCTTCAGCAATGTCGGAGGTCGTCGAGCAGCATGTCGGCAAGCCCTTCCTCGTCGATCGCCAGTCGTTCGGTGAGCATCGCGCCGGCGAGTGTATCGTCCCACAGCGCGCTGACGGCGGCATCGTCGAGGGGGCGACCGGGGCGCGGTGCGCCGATGACGGCCGCGCGATAGTCGGCTGTCGAGAAGCGCCACGGCCGGGCGTCGTGCTCACGGATCATCTGGTTGCCGATGCGAAGGCCCGGCCAGTCGAAGTCGCCGTGGTAATGCAGCGCTGCTCCGGCGGAACGCAATTGCGTGAGCAGGACGCGCTGGGCCGCGGCCGGCATGCCGTCGGTGCACACCAGCGGTGCACAGCTCGGCCCCAGTTGATCGGCGGCGATCGCGAGCAGATTCGGGTTCTCGCAGACGAAGACCGGGCGGCCCGTGACGGTCCAGGCCGGTGGCGCACGCAGCAGGCGGCGTAGTGAGAGATAGGCCGGTTCGCCCGGTTCGGCGCCTGTCGGCCCGGGAAGGTTGAGCGCCAGGGCCGGTCGTGCGAGTTCATTGACCAGCACGCCGGCCGCGGCCCACAGTTCGCGCGCGCGTTCGCCGTCGAGCTCGGCGGTGCCGTCATGGCGTAGCGCCGTGAGGATCAGAGTGGCGACCGGGCTGCCGGCGTCGAGCGCGTGCGCATCTCCGAGCGCGGCAACGGCCAGTTGCGCACGGGGGATGCCCGCTGCGGGTAGCCGTTGCAACACCCGATCAGCATGGCGGACGAGGAGGGTACCTGCCTCGGGGCGGCTGCCACACAGCCGCTTCAGCAGCCCGAGCCCGACGGAGGTCTGCAGGGCCGAACGCAGCCCGGGGTGTTCGCAGTCTTCGACCAGCTGTTGCCATTGCGAGCGCACCTGCAGGCGTTGGGCCGTCAGGTCGATGATCGGCCCGTCGATTTGCTCGAGCGCATCGCGCAAGGAGGTGGCCAGCCCCGCCCGCGCGAGCGTGGTGTCGATCTCTGCGACCTCGATCTGCATCGATCGCACATGGCGTGCAGGGCGGCCGGTGAGTGCGGCGAGCGCTGCGTGTTCGGCTTCGTTCAGCGCGCCGAGACGCACCATACCGGCCTGTGCGCCGCGCTGATAGCGTTGGCGCAGCCGCTTGCGCAGCCCCGCCAAGGCTTCGCCGCCCAGCAGTCGTTGCAACCGGGGATCCATGATCATTCTTGGGGAAAGCGCCGATCCGGATCGTCTTCGCGCTGCCGCGCCCGGCCATCCCAGATCCAGCGCGATACATGCACCGCATCAATACCCTCGCGCCGCTGCAACTGGCAGATCGCCACCCCAGGCAGCTCAGCGTAGCAGGCCCATTCACGCTCGCTGGTGATGACGAAATCGAGGTCGAACTCGCGGATCAGGCCCATGCAATGCGCGCGGGCGGCATCGTCGATGCCGGCAAAGGCTTCGTCGAGCAGCACCAGGCGGGGCGCGAAGGCGTAGCTGGCCTGGCTGTAGAAGCTCGACACGGCGGCGAACAGCGGTACCGTAAGGCCGAGCGCGCGTTCGCCGCTCGAGGCCGGGCCGGAGAGCGGACGCCACTGCCCGTCCTGCCAGCGCTGGACGCGGAAGCGGTGCCAGCGCCGGTAGTCGAGCGCCTGGGCGAGTTGCTCGAGCAGGCTGCCGCCGACCGCGTCGGCCTTCAGGCGCTCGGCGGTGATGCGCTGGTGCAGCATCTCGCCGACCACCCGCCGGTCCTCGGCCGACCATAGGTCGGTGCTGGTATTGAGCAGGCGCTTGCGGGCGGCCTCCAGGCCCACCGGTGCGCCTTCGCCGCCTTCGGGAAGCGGTTGCCACAAGAGGCGGAACTTGACCCCGGTGGAGGTCGGGCGCTTGGAGAGCTCCTTGTTGATCGCATCGACCTGCCGCTCGGCCGTCTGCAGGAGCCGCTGGATCTCCGCGGCGATTTCGGCCTGGAGGTGGTTTTCGAGCAGGGTGCGCTCGCGCGCCGTCAACAGCTCGCGGCGCTGGGCGATCTCGGCGTCGAGCCGGGCGGTGAGCTGGTCGGGGCGCTCCGGACGGTTCTGGTAGATGACGCTGACGACCATGCCGTAGTCACTGGTGTCGGCCTGGGCCTGCTGGCCGAGCGCGGTGAGGGCGCGCCCGAGCTCGCCGTAGTCGTGCGAGATCTGGCTCTGGATGCGCGTCCAGGCCTCGTCATCGTCCGCCACCTGGGCCAGGCCCTGCTCGGTGCGGCGTGCCAGCGTGAGCGCCGGCTCGATCGTCCACGGTGCGCGCAGGTCGGGCAGTTCGGCCTCGGGCAGCGCGGCGGACAGCAGGCCGGTGGCGGCAAAGCCCTGCAGCTGGATGATGGCGTGTTGGCGGGTAGCGGCGCGTTCCTGCAGGGTGGTGTAGGCGTCCTGTACCTTCTGCTCGCCGCGGGCGCGTGCCTCGCCGGCGTTGCGCAGGGCTTCGCCTTCGGCCTTCAAGTGGCGCTCACCGTCGCTCACAGCAGTGCGCGCCTCGCGTAGCCGCGCCTGAAGCTCATCGACCCGGGCGCCGATCGATTCGCGCAAGGTGGCGAGGCGCACCCGCGCCTCCTCGGCCTGCCGGCGGCGCTCGGCGAGCTGTTCGGCACGCTGGCGCGCGTCGGCCTCGGCTTCGTGTGTCCGCTCTTGCTGGCGGGTCAGTTCGGCCGCCGCCAGGCGAAGTTCGTGCACCAGCTGGAAGAGCCCGTGCAGGGTCTCACCGAAGTGCAGCAGTGCGGCGCCGACGGCTTCCAGCGTCGCAGCACCGGTGGGCAGGTGCAGGTCGGCCGCGTCGGCTGCCAGCGCATCGCGGCGGCTCTGCAAGGCGTCGATGGCCGCGCGCAGCTGCCGATCGGCTGCCTCGAGCCGGTTTCGCGCAGTCTGGAACTCGCGCTCGCCGGCCGCGGCGTCGGCGTGGGCGGCACGCAAACTGTCGTCGGACGGTGCTCCCTGCCACTCGGCGGCCGCCCGTGCCTGCCGCCGCGCGAGCTCGGCCAGCGCCTCGTCGATCCGGCGTGATGCTTCAGCGATCTCGCGCAGCCGAAAGTCGATCTCGCTGATCCGTCGCGCACGCGCGGCGGCGCGGGCCGCGTAGCCGATGTAGGTGGCCTGCGGTTTGGCCCACGCGCCGGCCAGGGCGCCGAGGCGAAAGCGACCGTCGGGCGCAAGCCAGCCTTCGGACTGGCCGTCGTCGTGGGCGGAGCAGGCGATGCCTTCGAGCAGGCGCATCAGCAGCGCGGGATCGACGGCGGGCGTTGGGGAGCCGGCGGATGGGGTGAGCCACCCGGCGAGCGAGGCACTCTGGCGCGGTCGTTCGAGCCACTGGGTGTCGTGCAGGGGCGGCGCGCCGTCGGCCGCCTGCAACCGGCCATCCGGGGTGACCCAGGCGTCGAGGAGTCCGGCCGCCTCGAGCGCGGCTTCGAGGCCGGCACGGTGGGCGGTGTCGACGTGCTCGCGAAAATCGACCAGCTGCCACAGCGGCGCACCGGCACGTTGCCGTCTGGTCTCGGTGCCGCGTGTATAAGGCGGCGGCGGGGTGGCGTCTTCGCCCTGTGTGAGTCGCTCGTGCTCGGCGCGCAGCGTCGCCTGCTCGTCGTGCAGGGCTTTCTGTGCAGCGAGGTGCCCGGCGCGCTGCTGCGCCAGGTCGTCGGCAGCGCGCTGCTGGGCCGACGACAAGGCGGCACGGGCCGGGTTGTCACCTTGCAGGTTGGCGACCCACGCGGTCAGCGCGGGCAGCGGCGGTTCGTCCACCTGCAGCACCTGCAGGTTCGCGAAGTGCTCCTGCCAAGCCTCGACGACGCGGCTGCCTTCGGTCTCTACCGCGGTGTCGGCCGCGCTGCGGCGGGCGGCGGCCGCTTCGACTTCGTCCTGTCGTTCGTCACGGGCCTGTTGCCGGCTGGTGTGGGTGGCCTCAGCCTGCGCCACCTCGCTGACGCGCCGCTGCACGAGGGCGAGCTGTTCGCGGCGAACGAGCATTGCCTGGCGCAGCTCATTGCGGGCGGTGTCGAGGGACAGGTCGCCGAGTGTTGCCAATTCGGCGGCCGGAAGCGCCGCCAGCGCGTTGGCTCGCCACGGCTCGCCAATGCCGCTGGCCAGTGCCGCCGCGTCGACGCCCTCGCGCGCGGTGGCGAGGGCCTCTTCGGCCTGTGTCCGGCGCGTGCCGCGTTCGTCGAGTGCCCGCTGTTCGCGTTCGAGGCGGACGGTTGCCTCGGCGTTCATGCGCGTCGCGTCGGCGAGGTCGGCGGCCCGCGCCTCGGCGTCGCGTTCGGCCTGGTTCAGGCGATTCGCGTCCTTCATTGCCGGGTCGGACTGCAACTGGTCGAGCCGCGTGCGGCCGGCGAGCAATGCGGCTTCGGCGGCATCGAGGCGGCCTTTCGCCTGCGCCTCGGCGTGCTGCGCGGTTTGCAACTCGGTGCGGGCCTCGTTCAGATTGCGGCTGGCGGCGTCATAGCCGCTCTGTGCGCTGCGCAGCCCGCGGGCCTGGCGCCGCGCGTTGATCGCGGCGTAACGCTGGTAGCGCTGGTTAAACTGGCCGACGGCCTTCGCCAGCGCTTCGTAACCCTGCAACTCGCGGCGGTATTCCTCGAGTTGGTTGAGCGCCTCGGCGACGTCGGTCAGCAGCTCCGCCGATAGCGGTGGCAGCGCCTCGGTCAGCGCGTTCGATAGGTTGCCTTCGTCGGGTTTCTTGGATAGTTGCGGCTGGCGCAACTGGACCAGTGTGTCCATCAGGGCCGCATAACGGACGGCGCCGAGCTGGAACAGGCGTTCGTCGACCGCGCGGCGGTAGGCGGTGGCGTTGTAGAACACCTGGCCGTGATCGTCCAGGGCTTCCTTCAGCCGCTCGCGGGTGAGGACGCTGCGCGCCGGGCTGGTGAGCCACAGGTCTTCGCCGATGCGGCGCTTTTCGAGGACGAAGTACCACGGATCAACCTGTGCCCGCGCGGCGACCGCCGAGAGTCCGCAGCCCAGCGTCAGATAGTCGGGCTCACCATCGTCGGCGATGCGGCCGAACTCGATCCAGGCGTAGCCGATGCGGCGGTCGAGCTTGCCGAGCAGCAGGTTCCAGGCCATCTTCTTGCCGGCGTCGCCATCGGGCTCGATGCGTGAGGGTTTGAGTTGGGCATCGAACAGGAAGGGCAGGGTGAGCGACAGCACCTTGGACTTGCCGGTGCCGTTGTTGCCACGCAGCAGCAGGTGGCCATCACGGAACCAGAATTCCTCGCTGTCGTAGTGGAACAGCTCGACAAGGCCGAGGCGCAGGGGTTGCCACCGGACCCGAGTCGGTTGCGGGAGTGCAGGGCGAGCGTCGGTAGCCGGGAGATCGGACGGCGTGTCGAGCAGGGTATCGAGTGTGTCCACGGGGCTGGGTCTCAGTCGAACAGGGTGCCGGTAGAAGCGGACGGCGCGGGCCTGAGCTCGGTCTCGCCGACGGCAAAACGCGCCAGCGCCGGCAGGGGCAGAACGCCGGTGCCCGCGCGTTCGACCAGTTGAAGGCGCTGCAGGCGATCGAGCGCGATCGCCGCCAACTCGTGCTCCGAGCCGGCTTCGCGCGCGGACTTGCGCCAGAACTTGCCGAAGCGCTGGCGTGCGTCGGCGATGAATGCGGCGACATCGTCGGTGTTTGTGCCGCCGTTCGTGGGCGCCGTCAGGAATTCGGCCACCAGCAGGGTGACATGCGCTTCGGTGCCTTCGGCCGGCATCGCCACGTCGGTCAGCTCGCCGTCCTCGTCGGTCAGCGCCAGACCCTCGGCGCGCTGTTCGGCGACCAGCCCGGTGGCGTCGCACAGCCGGGTGGCCATGGTGCCGCGCTGGTTCATGAAATAGGCGCGCTGGTCGGCGTCGAGGCGGTCGAGGTAGATCACCGGGTCGTCGAGCAGGCGGCGCGCCAGATGGTGGCGTAGCGCCGTGCGCCGGCCCTCGTCGCTGTCCGGCACCGGCTCCGCCCCCAGCGCGGCGAGCCGCGCCTCGAGCGTGGCCGGAGCTTCGTCCGCGGGCCACGTGGACGGCCCGCGCGACGCCGCGAGTACGCCGGCGAGGACCCGCCGCTGCACGTCGTAGAGCGCGTCATGGAGTCCGTCCGAGCCTTCGCCGCCGCCGTGTACGAAGCCCTCCTCGTCGCCGGCCACGCGATGCAGGACGCCGAGTTCGAGCAGCGTGCGGCACACTGCGACCAGCTCCCGCCGCTCGTGCTGCGCCTGGAGCGTGAAGCTGAAGCCGAGGGCGGCCAGCGCCGGGTCCGCAGCGAGGGCGAGCAGCCGGTCGCCGAGCACGCGTAGCGTGATCTGCGGGTCGGCACGCTCCAGCACCGCGCAGGCCAAGCAAAGCAACACATAGCGGCGGCGCTCGTAGCTGGGCAGCCCGCGGCTGGCGTCGCTCACATCGGCCGGACGTTTGTACAGGCGCGCCGCATCGCGTTCGATGTGCAGGGGCCAACCGGTCTCGCGGACGAACCATTCGCGCAATGCATCGGCGTGGCGGCGCACGGTAGCGAACTCCGCGTGTGCCGGCGTCATCAGTGGAGCCATCAACAGGGCGCGCAGCGCGGTGGTGAACTCCTCGCGTTGGTGGAGGGCCTGCTGCAGGCCGATCGCGGTGCTGTCGGTTGTCATCAGGGCGCTTGTGTGGCGGTAATCGTGATGCGGTGGTCGCGGCCGGCAAAGACGCCGGCATCGGTGATGACTTCGGCCCGCGTGTGCGCTTCCAGCGGCTCGAGGCGAATGCGTAGCAGGCCGTCGCCGGTCTGACGTTCAACCACGTCTTCGGGCGAGGATTGCGCGGTCAGCGCCTCACCGAGCAGCGACAGGAATAGTGCGAAGGCGTGCGGATCGAGGTGGCCGAGCTCCGACAGGCGCGTCGTTCGCCCGGTCGCCAGGCGCGCCCGCGCGGCTTCGACTTGCAGGTGTTCCTCATGCAGCTGGCGCGCGAGCAGGGCGCGTTCCTCGCTGCGCTCGCGTACCTTGGGCAAGGGGCCCCGCGGGGCGGCTTCGCCGTACTCGCGCAGGCGCGGATGGATGCGTAGCGGTGGCGCCTCGGCCCACGGCGTGGTGGCCGGCAGCTCATGGCCGGTGCCCGGGTTCAGCGAGAAGTGACGGGCCGGATTGAGGGCGAAGGCGGCGCGCCCCAGGCGGTGCGCGTCGTCGTCGCTGCCACAGCTCGCGAACCAGCTGGCGAGCACGCGGAAGTCGGCAGAGCGATCGCTGCGCCCGCTGCGCCGCTCATTGAGCGCCGCGACCGCGGCCAGCAGCTGTGGAATCGCCGCGCGCGCCTTCGAGCGCAGCACCTCGGCCTGCGGCGGTTCATGATGGGTGCTGACGAACCAGCCGCGCAGACCGCCCCAGCGTTCGCGCCAGGCCTGCTGGCGCTGCGCCAGCGCGTCGGCCTGCGCTTGGTTGTCGCCGGGCGCGGCGTCGCGTACTTCGCGCTGTGCGGCCGCCCACAGCAGCGGATCGATGCGCGGATGCAGCGAGGCGATGTGCTGCGCGATCACGCCGGAGCGTCCGACGAGGTCGCCGATGAAGCGTTCGAGGTAGTCGATCAGCCGTTGCTTGTAGGCCAGCACCGCGGCGGCATCTGCCTGTTGCAGCTCGATGCTGCGCGCCATGCCGGCCATGAAGGCCTGGGCGTTGTCGGCCAGGCCCTCGAATACGCGCACCAGATCGCGCAGGGTTTCGTGCAGTTTTGCAGCATCGGGCGTGGGCGCATCGGCCAGCGCGAGCAGGGTCTTGAGCCGGCTGGCGATGTCTTCGAGCGCGACCGTCTGCAACTCGGCACGCCGACCGAGCGCTTCGGCGAAGGCAGTGAGAGCCGTCTCGACGGCTTCGCCGCCATGGGACAGGCGGTAGAGGAAGCGGGCGCGGTAGAAGTCGCTGATGCTCGCCACACGCGCGGTATCGGGTTGCGCCTCGAGGTTGCCCCACTCGGCGAGTTGGGCGAGTGCGGTGTGGACCTCCTCGAGCTTCGGTACGCCGTTGATCCAGCGGGCTTCGGCCAGCACCTCGTCGGGACGCATGTGGAGCTTGAACTGGCGCTTTGCCGCGGCGAAGCTCGCCATGATGCTTCGGTAGATGCCGGCCTTGTCCGCGCTGACGTGTCGGAACAGGTCGGCCGATGTGTCCGAAAATGGCATGGGTTGGATTCTGGGGGGTTTCTTCGTCCGATGTTGGCAACAATGCGAGCGGTTGTCGAGTATATGCGTTTGCGTTACAGGACTAAAACCTGGAAGCCCCTTGCGAAAGTCCCAAAATGGGACTAAAGTGCTGCTGATGCGAGTGATAGCCGTCTCCACCCTTCGAGACTTCTGGAAACTTCATCCGGACGCCGAGCAGCCTTTGAAGGCTTGGTTTGAGGAAGTGACCAAAGCGTCCTGGACTCAGCCATCAGACATCAAGGCGCAGTACGGCAGCGCCAGCATCCTCAAGAACCGGCGTGTCGTTTTCAACATCAAGGGCAACGACTACCGGTTGATCGTGGCCATCGCCTACAGGCTGCAGATCGTCTACGTGAAATTCGTCGGTACCCACAAAGAATACGACGAAGTGGACGCAGAAACCGTTGAAATGATCTGAGTGACCATGGAGAACCACATGGACATCCGCCCTATTCACACCGAAACCGATTACAAGGCTACGCTGAATGAAATTTCGGCCTTGATGGAGTTCGACCCCGATCCGGGTACCCCAAAAGGGGACCGCCTGGATATTCTGACCACCCTGGTGCAGGCCTATGAAGCCAAACACTGCCCCATTGGCGCGCCGGATCCGGTCGAAGCGATCAAATTCCGGATGGAGCAACGTGGCCTGTCGGTGAAGGATCTGGAGCCGTTCATTGGCCGGAGCAACCGTGTCTACGAAGTCCTGAACCACAAGCGCCCCTCGACACTGGGCATGATCCGTAGATTGCACCAAGGCCTGGGTATTCCGGCGGAGGTTCTGATTGCCGAGACCGTTGCGGGCTGACTTGATGGTGCTGGCGAGAGATGCACTTGTCTCGACTTCCGTTCCAATCCTAATGGCATATTGACGGTATCGCCTACGGTATCAGCGGAATGTCCAAGAAGTACGGCCGTTGATACCGTCAGATCAGGGTCATTGAACAACCTGCCGGGTAAAGATGGGTGGCGCCCGGTTCGAGCGATGGCCACGAAATCGCTGCTGATCGTCTGTCCGCTTCGCGATTCCGCGGGACAGTCCCTTTCGTGGGACGGCATGGGGCGCGCTCGGCGTGGGCAGGCGCTAAGATTACGGTATGCGCTTACTCGAACTGCCGATTTTCCCTTACCTCGCTGCGGTCTCGAAAACCACGGTGCGGCTGTGGCTGGAAGCTCAGGTCTTCATCCATGCAGCAGCCCTGGCCTTCTTTACCGTGTTTTCCGTTGCACCGGTGATGATCGTCGCGGTGACTGTCGTGGGGCTCGTGCTCGGCGAGAATGCGGCGCAGGGGCAGATCGCCGAGCAGTTGCAGGCCGCGATTGGTGCCGAGGCTGCGGCCGCGGTGCAGACCGCCGTGCAGAACAGCAGAATCGAACACAGCGGCCTGCTACCGGCCGTCGCAGGTTTCGGTGCCGTACTGTTCGGCGCCACCACAGTGTTCTCGCAGATGCAGGCCGCGCTGAATGCGATCTGGGGGGTCGCTCCGCGCCCCACCCGCAGCAGCGTCTTCATCTACCTGAAGTCGCGTGTGCTTTCGCTCGCCGTGGTCATCGGCATCGGCTTCGTGCTGCTCGTGTCGCTGATGCTGAGCGTGTTCGTGCGTGCCCTGGTGGCCTTTGCGCAGGATTGGCTGCCGGTGCCCGCCGGGCTCATCCTGGGGCTGGACTGGGCGGTGTCCCTACTGGTCGTTACCTTGCTGTTCGCCACCATATTCCGTCTGCTCCCGGACGTCGTGCTGGGCTGGCGCGATGTGCTGCTCGGTGGTTTCGTGACGGCGCTGCTGTTCGTCTCGGGCAGGGCGCTGATCGCAATATACCTGTCCACCACGGCCACGGCCTCGACCTATGGTGCGGCGGGTTCGCTTGTCCTGCTGCTGTTGTGGGTGAATTATTCGTCGCTGATCCTGCTGTTCGGTGCGGCATTCACCCGGGCGCACGTCGAAGCCTGCGGGCGCACGGTGAGGCCGCGCGCTGCGGCCGTATGCGTGCATCGGCAACTGCTCGAAGAGCAGGCCTGAACGCAAGCTTCAGTTGCGCATCAGATGCAGCTTGAAGTGGTGGTGCATGAAACGCTGGAAGTGGCCGACCCCCTGCAGCGCGAGACGGAGTTCGCCCTGTTCCATGGCGTTGAGCTGGTCGAGCGCGACATAGTTGTTCGGTGCCGCTCCGGCGCGCAAGGCGGCTACCTGCCCCTGCAGGCGCTTTAGCACGAGGAAGTCGAAGGCAGCGCGCAGGTCGGCCATCTGGTCCGCCATGAGCACGCCCTTCTCGACCAGGGCCTCCATGCGGTCGTGCGTGCTGCCATCCAGGCAGCGGGACTCCATCGCCAGCGCCTTGATGCCGTCGGTGATCGCGAAGATGCCCGCCTTCTTCACGTCGACCATGCCGCGATAGGGTCCCGATTTTTCGGTGCGGATGCGTCCGAACCAGCCCAGCGGTGGCGCGAATCGGGTCATGTTCTGCACCATCCGCACCAGGAATACGGGCTCCTGGCTCATGTAGTGCAGCGCATGGTCGCGCAGCGTGTCAGCGAGTTCTCGTCGCCCGTATAGTGGACGCAGGTCCATGAACATGCTGCCGGTCATGACGTTCTCGGGCGAGGGGGTGGACAGCCAGCGCGTGAGCTCCATCTTCCACGCCGAGGCGCTGCGCCGCCACGGGGGATTCTTCGCCATGATGCCGCCGGGGCAGGCCGGTATCCCGATGGAGATGAGCGCGTCGATCAGGTCAACGGAGAAGGCCTCGAGTTGCTGCAGCGCGCCGCCTTCGACGCTGTCTGCGTGGATGATCGCGTTGTCCTGGTCGGTGGATAGGGTCTGCTCGCCACGTCCCTCGCTGCCCATGACGACGAAGGCGAAGTCGTTGGTGAGTCCTGGGTATTTCTCCCGACGCAACAGCTCGATCAGGCGGATCAGGATCTGATCGTTCAGGTTCGCGATCAGCTTGACCATATCCCGAATCGCGATCCCGGTGCCCGACAGGTGGACGATGAGGCGCTGGACCCGCCGATGGAGGTCACGCAGGGTATCAACCGAGTCCGCCTTCTCGATGTCGACGACCAACTGGTGCGGGGAGTGTGCCTGCAGGCGCAGGATGTCCGTGACGGTGATGATGCCGGCAAGCGCGCCAGCCTGGTCGGTGACGACCAGACGGTGGATGTTGTGTCGCGAGATCCGGTAGAGCGCTTCGTAGAGCACGTCGTGTTCACTCACCGTGACGACGGGTGAGGTCATGACGTCTCCAACGGTCAGCGAGGAGGGAGACGTCCCGGTCGCAACAACCTTGTTGCGCAGGTCGCGGTCGGTGAGGATGCCCTTCGGGTGGCCGGCCTCGAGGACAACTACGCATGAAATGCCGCGCTCGCGCATGCGTGCGACGATGTCCACGAGCGCGTCGCCCTCTGCACAGCTGACGACTTTGCGCTGGCAGAACTCCCGGATCGGGCGAAAGAACTGGTTTTCCTCGGCCATGCCATCCCCTGCCCGACTGGTTGAATCACGATTCTACCCTGCGCAATCCAGGGGCAAGTCTTCATGTTGCGCATCGGGCGCGCGACCCTACCGCTTCTGCGCGCAGGGTGCGACCGGCCGTGCGTGGGGTGCGCCTGCTCAGGCCGTCGCGGTGCCGGCCTTCGCCAGCAGCAGGCCTGGATCCAGTGAAACGACTTCGCCGATCATGATCAGGGCTGGCGTCTTCATGCCGGCTTCGCGCACTGCAGCGGGCAGGCCGGCAAGTGTGCTGTGTACGCCGCACTGGCGCGCTGTGGTTGCGGCGTGAATGACGGCAGCCGGGGTTTCGCCAGGCAGGCCGTGCGCGACCATCTGCGCGCAGATCTGCTCGAGGGCGCCCAGTCCCATGTAGATGACGACCGTCTGACAGGGGCGTGCGAGGGCTTCCCAGTCCAGGTCGACGGTATCGTCCTTCAGGTGCCCGGTGGCGAACACGAGGGTCTGTGCGTGCGCCCGATGGGTGAGCGGGATTCCCGTACAGGCCGCAGCGCCAGCTGCTGCGGTGATGCCCGGCACGATCTCGCAGGCGAAGCCAGCATCGAGCACGGACTGCATTTCCTCCCCTCCGCGCCCGAAGATGAAGGGGTCGCCACCTTTGAGCCGCACCACGGTCAGGCCCTCGCGTGCGAGGGATACCAGCAACGCGTTGATTTGATCTTGAGGTAGGGCGTGGTTGCCTGCCTCCTTTCCTGCGTAGACCCTGCGCGCGCCTGGCGGAATCAGAGCGATGACTTCGTCGCCCACCAGGTGGTCATAGACCACCGCCTGCGCCGAACTGATCAGCCGTAGCGCTTTGACCGTGAGCAACTCGGGGTCGCCGGGACCCGCGCCTACAAGAAAGACCTTGCCCGTTCCCTGTCGGTTGCGCATGGCGTCATCACTCTCGACCCCGTCTCCTCTGCCGCGTTCCGGAAGCGAATATCTGCTGGCGGATCGGTTGCGCGAGAGGCGTGCGCCCGGTTTCGGTGTGTCCGATGCGTGACTGGCTGCGTACATGTTCATTGCTCCGGGCTGTAGCGGGGATAAGTGTCTGATAACGGTCGACGGTGTTGATTTGCATGCTGCAAGGCAATCTCCGCGGGGGAGAACGGGCTGTGCGCAGGGCCGTGATCCTGCTTCGGAAACCGCCGCATGGCGCCGTTTGCGTGTGATGAACTTTATCCCTAGCGATCGTGGGGAAAATTAATTCACATCAAGGATGGGCAGTAGCGGGAAAAACCATACTGCGCCTGCACTGTTTGTTTTACTTCCCGTGTCGAGTAAGGAGAGGGCTATGCAAAAGAAGGGGTTTTTCGGTACGGCGCTTGCCATGGCGGTATTGCCGCTGGCCATGAGCAGCGCATGGGCGCAGGAAGCGCCGAAGCTGACCGCTGAGGAGATGGAGCAGGGCAAGCTGATCTATTTCGAGCGCTGTGCAGGCTGCCACGGCGTGCTGCGCAAGGGCGCAACCGGCAAGAACCTTGAGCCGCACTGGACCAAGACGCTCGAGGACGGCACCAAGATGGAAGGCGGTACCCTCAAGCTGGGCACCGACCGTCTCGAAAAGATCATCGCCTACGGCACCGAAGGCGGGATGGTCAACTACGACGACATCCTGACCGACGCAGAAATCAACCTGATGGCGCGTTACATCCAGGTCGAGCCGCCGATTCCGCCCGAGTTCTCGCTCAAGGACATGAAGGACAGCTGGAAGCTGCTCGTTCCGGTTGACAAGCGTCCGACCAAGCAGATGAACAAGGTCAACCTGAAGAACGTGTTTGCGATCACCCTGCGCGATGCGGGCAAGCTCGCGCTCGTCGATGGCGACACCCACAAGATCTGGAAGATCCTCGACACCGGTTACGCGGTGCACATCTCCCGCCTGTCGGCTTCGGGGCGCTATGTCTACACCGTCGGTCGTGACGGCCTGACCACCATCATCGACATGTGGTTCGAAGAGCCGACCACGGTTGCGACCGTGCGTCTGGGTTCGGATGCCCGTTCGGTCGATACCTCGAAGTTCAAGGGCTATGAGGACAAGTACCTGATCGGTGGCACCTACTGGCCGCCCCAGTACTCGATCATGGACGGTGAGACGCTCGAGCCGATCAAGGTCGTCTCGACCCGCGGCCAGACGGTGGATGGCGAGTACCACCCGGAGCCGCGTGTGGCCTCCATCGTGGCCTCGCTCCAGAAGCCTGAGTGGGTGGTGAACGTCAAGGAAACCGGCATGATCCTGCTGGTGGACTACAGCGACATCAAGAACCTGAAGACCACCACCATCGAATCGGCCAAGTTCCTGCATGACGGCGGTTGGGATGCCTCGGGCCGCTACTTCATGGTTGCCGCGAACGCGTCCAACAAGGTTGCAGCGGTCGACACCAAGACCGGCAAGCTCGCCGCTCTGGTCGATACCGCCAAGATCCCGCACCCGGGCCGTGGTGCCAACTTCGTCCATCCGGAGTTTGGTCCCGTGTGGTCGACTGGTCACCTGGGTGACGATGTCGTGTCGCTGATCTCCACGGCTTCCGACGATCCCAAGTTCGCCAAGCACAAGGATCACAACTGGAAGGTCGTTCAGGAGCTGAAGATGCCGGGTGCCGGCAACCTGTTCGTGAAGACCCATCCGAAGTCCAAGAACTTCTGGGCTGACGCGCCGATGAACCCCGAGCGTGAGATTGCGGAAGCTGTCTTCGTGTTCGACAAGGCCGACCTGAAGAAGGAGCCGGTGCGTCTCGACGTCGCCAAGGATTCGGGTCTGCCCGAAAGCAAGGCGATCCGTCGTGCCGTGCAGCCTGAGTACAACGAGGCAGGCGACGAAGTCTGGATCTCGCTGTGGGGCGGCAAGACCGACCAGTCGGCCATCGTGATCTACGACGACAAGACGCTCAAGGTGAAGAAGGTCATCACCGACCCGGCCGTTGTTACGCCGACCGGCAAGTTCAACGTGTGGAACACGATGCACGACGTCTATTGATCGGCTGAAGCGATCATAGTGTGAACCTCCCCCGCGCTTCGGTGCGGGGGACTCGAGGGGAGTTTTATGTCTGACCGAAACGACGACAACCTCAAACAAGAAGATTCGGGCGGCCTGCTGGCACGCCTGCGCCGTCCTTCGAGGAAATCGCTGGGCGGGCTGTTGTCCGTGGGTTTCATCGTGGGTGTGCTGTTCTGGGGCGGTTTCAATACCGCGATGGAAGCCACCAATACCGAGAAATTCTGTATCTCCTGCCACGAGATGTACGACAACGTGTATCAGGAGTACAAGGAAACGATTCATTACACCAATCGCACGGGGGTGCGCGCGGTGTGTTCCGATTGTCATGTGCCGAAGGACTGGACGCACAAGATGATCCGCAAGATCCAGGCATCGCGGGAAGTCTGGGGCAAGATCACCGGAACCATCGATACCCGGGAGAAGTTCGAGGCCAAGCGGCTGGAGCTTGCTCGCCGCGAGTGGAAGCGCATGAAGGCGAGCGATTCGCGTGAATGCCGGAACTGCCACAGTCTCGAGAGCATGAACACCGAGTCGCAGAAGCAGCGCGCACGCAAGCAGCACGAGATGGCGATCGAAGACAACATGACCTGCATTGATTGCCACAAGGGCATTGCCCACCACAAGCCGGAAGGCATGACCGAGGAAGACGAGGAGTAAGATCCCTCGTGCATTACAGGCCAACCCAAGCAACGTGAGGAAATGACGATGAAAAAAACCATGATCGCTGGCGCCATGGGCGCGCTCTTCGCCCTCGGTGCGGGGAATGCGCTTGCCGCCGCGCCCGACTGGAGCAAGGTCGAAGCCGCCAATATCACCATCTTCTATCCCGGCGCTTCGCCGATGGAATGGATCATGAAGGGCACCGAGCATGGTGGTGCCCGGGCGCTCAAGAAAGGCGAGACCTGTGCCGATTGCCACAGCGAAGAGACCGCCGACATGGGGCCGCGCATGGCCACCGGTCAGAAGATCGAGCCCACGCCGATTGCCGGCAAGGCCGCGTTCATCCCGGTGAAGGTGCAGGCGGCGCATGATGGCGAGAACCTCTACATGCGCTTCAGCTGGAAGCAGCCGGCTGCTTCCGGTGCGCCGGCGCCCGCCAAGGATGACGCCAATCCGGTCAAGATCGCGTTCATGCTTGAGTCCGGTGGCAAGGTTGAGATGGCCGACCAGTCGGGTTGCTGGGCGACCTGCCATACCGATTCGCGGACTATGCCGGGCGCGGCTGAAACCAAGACGAAGTATGTCAAGGGTGGCTCGCTGGCGGATGGCAAGTTCTTTGACCTCTACCAGTGGCGTAGCGGCGAGAACAAGGCCTACAACGGCTACATTGCCGAGGAGCGCGTCATGGAAGGCGGCGATGCGCTGGTCAGCGCCGAAGGCAAGCAGGAAGGTGGCGAGTGGTCGGTGGTCTTCACCCGCAAGCTGGCCGGTGGCCAGGGTGACGTTAGTCTCGAGTCCGGCAAGAGCTACAACTTTGGCTTCGCCATTCACGACGATAGCTCGGCAGGGCGTTTCCACCACGTTTCGCTCGGCTACAAGCTGGGTCTTGATGCCGAAGGCGACGTGAAGGCTGCCAAGCAGTAAGGCCTTGCGCGATATTGGGCCGCCCGTTCGCGGCGGCCCTGGATGAGCGGGAGTCGGGGGTGTAGCCCCTTGCTCCCGCTTTGCCATTTCAGAGACAGGTAGAGGAGGATGACCGATGAGAGCAAGCATGCGACGGAGGGCTGGAATGCAATTTGGCAAACTGCTTTGCGCGAGCGCGCTGGCGTGCCTGCAGGGCGTGGCGATGGCGGCCGAACATGAGGTGCGCATCTCCGATTACCGCTTCGAGCCAACAGAGTTGCGGGTGCGGGTGGGGGACACGGTCACGTGGATCAACGAGGAGAAGCGGACCAGTCATTCGGTGCTCTTCATCGCGCGGGGAGAGGAGTCGGAGCGTTTCTTCCCCGGTGAGCGGTGGTCGCGCGCCTTTCCTGAGACGGGACGGTTCGAGTACCGCTGTGGTCCGCATCCCGAGATGCTCGGTGTGGTGATTGTCGAGGACTGAATCCGGTCCTGCCCGGCGGGCGCGTTACGCCCATTCGGAGCTTCGTCGCGCGGGCTTTCAACCACGCAGGCAAGAGGGTTGATTCGAGTCAAGGTTTCACCGGCTTCCAGGCGCCATCCTAGGCTCCGATTCAATCGCACAATGCTGGAAAACGCATGAAACTTCCGCCCCTTGCCGCTCATGTAGCCGTCCTCATCGGGGCTGCGCTCGTTTCCGCGCTGGCTTCCGCTGCGGACGCGCTGCAGCCGCCCGCACCCGCGCCCGAGCGCGCCCGCGAGCTCGTGCACATCGTGCGTCAGGACTGCGGCTCCTGCCATGGGCTCACATTCAAGGGCGGGCTGGGTCCAGCCCTGACCCCTGAGGCGCTCGCTGACAAGCCTGCCGAGGGATTGGTCGCCACCATCGTGGGCGGCCGCCCGGGCACACCGATGCCGCCTTTCCACACCATCCTCAGCGAGGCGGAGGCAGAGTGGATCGTGGATCAGCTGATGCGCGGCTTCCCGCCCGACAAGGGGCTACCGCCCGCCGCCGATGCCCGCTGAGCGCATCCGCCCCATCGAGCTTTTCCTTGCCGGGGGTGTTCCCCTGGCCTGCAAACCGGAGATTCCATGTCAGTCAAGAAAGTCCGTCTCGCGCCCCCTGTCGTTTGGGGCTTGGTGCTGTCCGGAATGGTCATGCTGCTCTCAGCCTGTTCCACAACGCCGCCCGCCGCGCTGCGTGGGACCGGCGACCTCGGCGTCGTCATCGAGCGCGCGGACGGCAATCTCAAGGTAATCGAGACCACGGGGCGGAGCGTGCTCGCCACGGTGGGCGGGCTGGGCGACCTGTCGCATGCCTCGGTAGTCTTCTCCCGCGATGGCCGCTACGCCTTCGTCTTCGGTCGTGACGGCGGGCTCACCAAGGTGGATCTGCTCGAGGCGAAGATCGTCGGGCGGGTGGTGCAGGCGGGCAATGCGATCGGCGGATCGATCTCGCACGACGGCTCGATGGTGGTGGTGCAGAACTACGAGCCGGGCGGCATCAAGGCCTTCGACGCGAACACGCTGGAATTGCTCGCCGACGTGCCGGCAAGCATCGAAGATGGCTCGCGCTCCAAGGTCGTCGGCTTGGCCGACCTTTCGGGCAAGCGCTTCATCTATTCGTTGTTCGAGGCGGGTGAGATCCGCATCACCGATTTCAGCGATCCGAGGAACCCGGTCACGCAGCGCTTCGAAGGTGGCAAGCAGCCGTATGATGCACTCGTCAGCCCTAACGGTCGCCACTACATCGCAGGCCTGTTCGGCGAGGATGGCTTGGCTATGCTCGACCTGTGGAACCTGGACAAGGGCAGCCGCAAGATCCTCTCCGGCTACGGCCGCGGCGAGCAACCGCTGCCGGTGTTCAAGATGCCCCACCTGCGCGGCTGGTCGATCGCCGGCGGACGTGCATACCTGCCCGCCATTGGTCGTCATGAGGTGCTCGTGGTCGATACCGGCACCTGGCAGGAGGTCGGTCGCATCCCGGTGAAGAGCCAGCCGGTGTTTGCCATGGCGCGCCCCGACGGTCGCGAGATCTGGGTCAACTTTGCCTTCCCGGACAACGGCTGGGTGCAGGTCATCGATACCGTGAGCGGCAAGGTGACGGACACCCTCCAGCCCGGGCGCGGCATCCTGCACATGGAGTTCCTGTCCAAGGGACATGAGGTGTGGATGTCGGCGCGCGACGACAACAAGGTCGTGATTTACGACACCGCTACGAAGGAACAGATTGGCAGCTTCGACTCGGCCAGCCCCAGTGGCATCTTCTTCACTACGCGCGCAGCGCGCACCGGGTTCTGATGCCGCGCCAGGTCGCCATCCCGGATGCCGTCGACGCGATCGACTTCCGCCTCCTCAACGAATGGCAGCGCGACTTCCCGCTGGAGGCGCGGCCTTTTGCGCGCATCGCACAGGCAGTGGGCTGCAGTGAGGACGAGGTTGTCGGCGCCTACACGCGGCTGAAAAGCCAGGGGCTGGTGAGCCGGGTTGGCGCGGTGTTTGCGCCGCGGCGCCTGGGGGCGAGCGCCCTGGCAGCACTGGCTGCGCCGCCCGATCGACTCGAAGCCGTCGCGGCGCGGGTCAGCCGCGAGCCGGCGATCAACCACAATTATCAGCGCGAGCACGTGTTCAACCTCTGGTTCGTCGTGACCGCGGCCTCTGAGGTCCAGCTGCGCGAGGTGGTTGCCGGTATCGAGCGCGATACCGGCTGTGCAGTGATCGTGCTCCCGCTGGAGGAGGAGTTCCACATCGATCTGGGCTTCGACCTGCGGGAGAACGGCCAGCGTAGCGCGCACGCGCCGCTCCGCCGAGCCAGCGCGGTGCGGCGCGGCGAGCCGATCGCCTTGCCGGACCAGGGCGATGCTGCGTGCCTGAGCGCGGACGAGCGGCGGCTGGTCGCTGCGCTGCAAGGCGGGCTTGCGCTCGAAACCGAACCCTTTGCGCGTCTGGGCCTGGAGGCTGGACTGGATCAGGCCGAGGTCATCGCGACGGTTGCGCGCTGGGTGGAGACGGGCCTGATCCGGCGATTCGGCGTGGTCGTCCGCCACCACGAACTCGGACTGGGCGCCAACGCGATGTGCGTGTGGGACATCCCCGACGGCGAGGTTTCGGCGCTCGGGCGCCAGCTCGCGCGTGAACCTGCCGTCACCCTGTGCTACCGCAGGACGCGGGTGGCCCCGCAGTGGCCTTACAACCTGTTCTGCATGATCCATGGCAGCGAGCGGGACGAGGTGCTTGCCGCCCGTGACGAGCTCGCCGGCCGACTGGGACTGGACCGTTTTCCACATGCCGTGCTGTTCAGCTGCCGCCGCTTCAAGCAAACCGGCGCCCGCTATCTGGGCGCGAAGGACCTGATCGATGCCTGATCCTTCCACCAACCCGCATACTCCGGCAGGGCGCCGCGGGCTGGCGGCCCGCCGCGAGCCGGACGACACCGACCGCCGCATCATCAATGCGTTGCAGGGTGAGTTCCCGCTCTCCGAGACCCCTTTCGCCGAGGTCGCCCGCACACTGGGGCTTGGGGAAGAGGAGGTCATCGCGCGGCTGCGCAGCTTGCTCGAAGATCGCGTACTCACCCGCTTCGGCCCGATGTTCCAGATCGAGCGCATGGGCGGCGCCTTTTGCCTCGCAGCGATCGCCGTGCCCGAGGCGCTTTGGGAGCGCACGGTCGAGGCGGTCAATGCCTTTCCTGAAGTTGCACACAACTATCGCCGCGAGCATGCGCTCAACATGTGGTTCGTGCTTGCCACTGAAACGCCGGAAGGCATTGTCGATTGCGCCCGCCGTATCGAGGCGGCCACCGGGCTGCTGGTGCATCGGTTTCCGAAGGAGCGCGAGTACTTTGTCGAGATGAGGCTGGAGGCATGAGCATGACCGGATCTGCTGCCGCACTGGCCGAGTTTGTCGAACTCGACCGACGCATCGTGCTGGCCACTCAGGGCGGCCTGCCGCTGGTGCCGCGGCCTTATGCGGCGGTTGCTGAAACGCTCGGCGTGGGGGAGCCGCTGGTGCGTGCGCGCATGGCCGCGATGCTAGAGGACGGGCGCATTCGCCGAATCGGCGCCGTGCCCAACCATTACGCCATCGGCTACACGGCAAACGGGATGAGCGTATGGGAGATCGATGACGCGGCGATCGATGCCGTGGGCGAGCGGGTCGGGGGGCTTTCCTTTGTCACGCATTGCTACCGTCGGCCGCGCCATCTGCCCGACTGGCCCTACAACCTTTTCGCCATGGTCCATGCAGGCAGTCGCGAGGCGGCGCTCGAGCGGGTGCAGGAGATCGCCGCCCTGATCGAACATGAATTCCCCGCGGCTTGTCGTCAGCACGACGTGCTGTTCTCCGCTGGGATCCTCAAAAAGACGGGGCTGCGCATCGGCGGCTGAGGGCGCGCCACGTCTTGCCCGCTTCGGGGCCCTTGACACGGGTCATTTACAGCATGGGGGTACTCGGGTGAAATGGGCGCCATTCAGGAGGGCCTCATGTTCCGTATCTCCCAATTCATCCGCGAGCTCGATCATCCCACGCCGGCCGGCCCCCGCCGCAATCCACCCGGGCCGGTGGTGATCTGGAACCTGATCCGGCGCTGCAACCTTACCTGCGAGCACTGCTACTCGATCTCGGCCGACAAGGATTTCCCCGGCGAGCTGAACACGCAGGAAGTTTTCAAGGTCATGGACGACCTGAAGGCCGCGCGCGTGCCGGTGCTGATCCTGTCCGGCGGCGAGCCCCTGCTGCGCTCCGACATCTTCGACATCGCCCGCCGCGCCAAGGGCATGGGCTTCTACGTGGGCCTGTCGTCCAATGGCACGCTGATCGACGACGCCAACATCGATGCGATCGATGGGATCGGCTTCGACTACGTGGGCGTGAGCCTGGATGGCATCGGCGCCACGCACGACCACTTCCGCCGCAAGCAGGGTGCCTTCGAGGCCTCGATGCATGGCATCCGCCTGTGCCGCGATCGGGGCATCAAGGTCGGCGTGCGCTACACCATGACCGAGGGCAATGCGCACGACCTGCCCGCGCTGCTGAAGCTGGTCGAGGACGAGGGCATCGACAAGTTCTACTTCTCGCACCTGAACTACGCTGGCCGCGGTAACAAGAACCGTGCCGGCGACGCCCAGCACCGGACCACACGCGAGGCCATGGAACTGCTCTTCGAGACCTGTCTCGATCTGCACCAGCGTGGTATCGAGAAGGACTTCGTCACGGGCAACAACGACGCTGACGGCCCCTTCCTGCTGCATTGGGTGCAGCAGCGCTTCCCGGACAAGGCCGCACACATCGAGGCCAGGCTGCGCCAGTGGGGCGGTAACGCGAGCGGGGTGAATGTCTCGAACATCGACAACCTCGGCATTGTGCACCCTGACACCATGTGGTGGCATGTGCCGCTGGGCAACGTGCGCGAGCGGGCCTTCGGCGACATCTGGAACGACCTCTCCAATCCGCTGCTCGCCGGGCTCAAGCAGCATCCGCGCAAGCTCGAAGGGCGCTGCGGGGCGTGCAGGTATCTCGACATCTGCAACGGCAGCTCTCGGGTGCGTGCCGAACAGGTCACCGGCAATCCGTGGGCGGAGGATCCCGCCTGCTATCTGTATGACGAAGAAATTGGCGTGAGCGCAGCGGACTATGGCGCCGAGCGTGTGGTCACCACGCCCTGGAAACGCATCAACAAGGTGTCGGCATGATAATCCGCACCGCGCTGACCACCGTGCTCGCAGCCCTTGCGGCTGCGCTATCGACTGGTACGCTTGCCTCGCCAGCCGCGGGCCCGGCGGCAACACCAGGACAGGCTGCGGCGATTCCCCTGCAGAACGTGATTGCGCTCTATGCCCAGCATTGCGCGGAGTGCCATGCACCCAACCGCCTTGGCGCCATGGGTCCGGCCCTGCTGCCCGACAACCTTGCGCGCCTGCGCAAGGCCGAGGCGGTGAAGATCATCACGAAGGGGCGCACCGCCACGCAGATGCCTGCCTTCGGCGAGGTGCTCAGCGCCGGCGAGATCGCCGCCATCACCGAGTGGATCTACACGCCGGTCGAACCCGCGCCGCGCTGGACCGACGAGGATGTCCGCGCCTCGCGCATCGTGCATGTCGACCCGGCCACGCTCTCCGACAAGCCGGTGTTTGACGCCGATCCGCTCAACCTCTTCCTGGTGGTGGAGGCGGGCGATCATCACGTCAGCGTGCTCGACGGCGACAAGCTCGAGCCGATCCATCGCTTCCAGTCCCGTTTCGCGCTGCATGGCGGGCCCAAGTTTGCCGCCGAGGGGCGCTACGTCTTCTTCGCTTCGCGCGACGGCTGGATCACCAAGTTCGACATGTGGAACCTCAAGGTGGTGGCTGAGGTGCGCGCCGGCATCAACACGCGCAACGTGGCCGTATCGCCCGATGGTACGCACGTGGCGGTTGCAAACTACCTGCCGCACACCCTGGTGCTGCTCGACGGCGACCTGAACCTGATCAAGACCCTCGAGGCCAAGGACCAGGATGGCAGGCAGACCTCGCGCGTGTCGGCCGTCTACGATGCGACACCGCGCCAATCCTTCATTGCCGCGCTGAAGGACGTGCCCGAGGTCTGGGAGATCAGCTACACGAAGGCGGTGGAGGATATTCCCACCGGTTTCATCCATGATTACAAGCAGCGCGAGGGCAGCTTCATTCCAGGTTACCTGAACCCGCGCCGCACGGTGCTTGCCGAGGTGCTGGACGATTTCTTCTTCACCCAGGATTACTCCGAGCTGATGGGCGCCTCGCGCGAGGGTGTGGGCCAGGTGGTAAACCTCGATGTGCGCAAGAAGATCGCCAACCTGCCGCTGGATGGCATGCCGCACCTGGGCTCGGGCATCACCTGGGAATGGACCGACCCCGCCGCCGGGCCGGATGCGAAGCCGCGCACCGTGATGGCGAGTACCAACCTCAAGGCTGGCGAGGTCACGGTGATCGACATGAAGACCTGGGAGGTGGTCAAACGCATCCAGACGCGTGGCCCGGGCTTCTTCCTGCGCAGCCACGGCAACAGCCGCTACGCCTTCGTGGACTCGATGATGAGCCCCGAGGCCAAGCACATCCTGCAGATCATCGACAAGCAAACGCTCGAGGTGGTCAAGGAGATCACCGGCGAGCCGGGCAAGACGCTTGCGCACGTCGAGTTCACCCGCGACGGGCGCTACGCGCTCGCCAGTCTCTGGGAGGACGAAGGTGCGGTGATCGTGCTCGACGCGCAGACCCTCGAAGAGCGCAAGCGTCTCCCGATGCGTAAGCCCGTGGGCAAGTACAACGTATGGAACAAGATCACGCGCGAAGAGGGCACCAGCCACTGAACGCAACGCCCCGCCGCCGGGGTCCCTGAACAAGGGCGGACCCGGCGGTGGTTTATTCTCCCCGGCACTTCCTCAAGCAAGACAGAGATCTAGACATGGCGCTGATTCGCCTCGACGAACCGACAAGCAAACGCATCCCCCCCGAAACCTTCTCGCTCTGGGCGCTCGGTTTCCGGCCCTTCTATCTGCTCGCCGCCCTGTTCGCAGCCATCGCCGTACCGGTATGGGCGGTGGGTTACGCTGGGGGCATCGATCTGCCCATGCCCGGCATCTGGTGGCATGCGCACGAGATGATCTTCGGCTTTGCCGCGGCGGTCATCATCGGCTTCCTGTACACCGCGGCGGGGAACTGGACCGGACTGAAGACGCCCGTGGGAAAGCCACTCGCGGCGCTGGCTGCGGTCTGGCTGGCTGGCCGGCTCGCCATGGCCTTTGGTTCCGGCGCCTGGGTAGCGGTCGTCGATCTCGCCTTCCTGCCGGTCGCGGCAGGCATGTTGTTGCGCGTGCTGATCAAGGGCAAGAGCACGCGCAACTACTTCGTTGGGGCCGTGCCCGCGGCGCTGTCGCTGGCCAACCTGTTTTTCCATCTGGCGGTGCTCGGCGTGATCGAGGCGGATCCGCTGATGGCGATGCATTTTGCCCTCGGTCTGGTGGTGGTGCTCGAAACCATCGTGGGCGGACGGGTGATCCCGATGTTCACCTTCAATGGCCTGCGCGGCGTCCGTCAGTGGCGGAACAAGCAACTCGACTGGGCTGCGGCGATCGCCACGGGCATCGCCCTCCTGCTGTGGGCGCTTGACGCCGGTGCATGGGCGGGCGCGGTTTCCCTGCTGGCTGCAGTGTTGCAGGCGACCCGGCTGGGCGGCTGGAACCCTTGGGCAACTCGTGGCACGCCGATCCTGTGGGTGCTGCACCTGTCGTATCTGTGGATTCCGCTTGGCCTCGCGCTGGTTGGTCTCACGCAGTTCGGTGTGCTGCCGCGCTCGGCAGGGATTCACGCGCTGGCAATCGGTGCGACCGGCGGTCTCATCATCGGCATGATCACCCGCACCGCGCTCGGGCACACGGGCCGCATGCTGATCGCGGGCCGGATCGAAACGGCAGCGTATGCACTCGTGCTCCTTGCGGCGCTGGTGCGGGTGCTGACGGTGGGCTTCATCCCGGCAGCACAGATCGGTGGCGTGCATGCTGCCGCCACGTTGTGGTCGCTCGGCTTTCTGCTCTATCTGTGGCGCTATACGCCCTTCCTCATGCGGGCGCGGGCAGACGGCAAGGAGGGCTGAGCCGCCGTATCAGGTGCGCAACAGGCTGGACAGCACACCGGGGTCGGGAACCGGCAGGGACTCGAAGCCCGGTCGTGCGAACAGGTATCCCTGCTGAAGCAATATGCCCATGTCGGCGAGGCAACGCGCCTCGCCAAGGGTTTCCACGCCTTCGCCGATCAGGCTGCAGGGAAACTCTTCGGCCAGGTTGACCAGATGGCGCACGATCAGTTGACGGCGAGGGTCCTGGTCGATGTTGCGGATCAGGTTCATGTCGAGCTTCAGCGTGTCGGGCTGGAAGTGCGTGAGCAGGTTGAGGCCGGCATACCCTGCACCGAAGTCGTCGATTGCAGTCGCAAATCCGATCGCACGATATTCCTCCACGATGCGGCGTAGATGCCCATCGTTGCGCACCTCTTCGACTTCAGTGATCTCGAACTGCAGCCGGTTGAGGGGAAAACCCACGCGGTTTGCCGCCTCGATGGTGGCGCGAATGCAGGCCTTGGGCTCGTACACCGCGTTCGGCAGGAAGTTGATGCTCAGTCGCGTCGACAGGCCCAGCTTCTGGGCGAGCTCGATGGCACGAATCCGGCATTGCTGATCGAACGGGTATCGGTTCTCGTCGGTCACCTGAGAGAGCACGGTCGCTGCACCCTGGCCACCGGGGCCGCGCACGAGTGCCTCCCAGCCCCATGTTTCGCCCTTGCCCAAGTCGACAATGGGCTGAAAGGCCATGCTGAAGTCGAAGGCCAGGGGCGGCAGATCGCGGCAACGGCTGCAGCCCGGTGTATCGACAGTGGCGTGAGGGGGGGGCAGGGGGTGTTCCGTACCGGTCATGTGTTCAGCCGTGGTGTGATGTGGTCGCGCCTCGCACCTTATGGCGCGGGGCTTCGAGGATCAAGGGCGTAGGTCACGCTTGCGCCGCGCCCGCGCGGCTTCAGTTCAGGCTCTTGCGCAGGCGGCCGATGTCCGGAATGTGGATGGTGCGGCCCTCGACCTGGATGAGCCTCGCGTTGGACAACTCGTTGAGGATGCGCGAGAAGTGTTCCTGCGTGAGGTTCAGCCGCGAGGCGATTGTGCCCTTGCTGGTGGGAAGCCGGATGGAAACCTGGCCCTCGGCTACGTGATCCCCGTCGCGCTCTTCCTCGCGCAGCAGGTAGCCGATCACCCGCTCGCGGCCGGAGCGCAGCGAGTAACTCTCGACGTCGGCCATCAGGTGATGAAGGCGCTGCGCCAGGCCTGCGATGATCTTGCGGCAGAAGCTGGGGTCGACCGCCATCTCGTCGAAGAACACCTGCTTGCCGATGTGGAGGAGGGTGGAGTCGGTCAGGGCCTGTGCCATCACCACGTAGGGCTTGTCGGTAAACATCACCGCCTCGCCGAAGCTGCGTCCCGCATAAAGGATGTCCACCACCTTCTCGTTGCCATCGGCGGAGGTGAAGGCCAGCTTGATCTGGCCGCTGAGAATCAGGTGGAAGCCGTTGCAGGGGGCGCCGCGGTGGAAGAGGATCTCGCCCTTGGGCGCTTTTACCTCGCGCACGCCACGGGCAAAGCGTGCGATGTCGCTGCAGGACAGCCCGTTGAACAGCGAGGCCTGCGAAAGCAGGCGGCACAGGCGGTCCAGTTCGTCCGCGGGCGGCGTGCCGTACTGCGCTGGCTGCAGCCCGTCGCGGCACAGGTCATCACATCTGGGCATGGCTTTAGCGTGTGAGCTGGGCATAGAACATGGGGAGGCGCGCGGGCAGTTCGTCCGGCTGGCGGATGACCGCGAAGCCTGCGGGGCCGAAAAGGTGGGGCAGGTAGCTCGCGCCTTCGCGGTCGATGGTGACGCAGAAGGGCACGATGCCGCGATTGCGGGCCTCGACGACGGCCACGCGGGTGTCCTCGATGCCGTAACGACCGTCGTAGAGATCAAGGTCGTTGGGCTTGCCGTCGGACAGGATCAGGAGGATGCGCCGCGCCGCGCTCTGTTTCTCGAGCACGTTGGTGGCGTGGCGGATCGCTGCGCCAAGACGGGTGTAGTAGCCGGGCTTGATCGCCATGATGCGGCCGCGTGCCTGGTCGTCGAAGCGTTGATCGAAATCCTTCAGGCGATGAAAGCGCACGTTGCTGCGTTTGACCGAGGAGAAGCCGCACAGCGCGAAGCGGTCGCCGGTGGCGAGCAGTGCTTCACCGAACAGCAGCAGCGAGTCGCGGATGACATCGATCACGCGGGCATGCGAAGAGATCCAGGTGTCGGTGGATAGCGAGAGGTCAGCGAGCGCAAGGCAGGCGAGGTCGCGCTCGCGCTTCTCGAGCGACAGATAAAGCTGGTCGGACGGGTGATGGCCCGTGGCGCGGTCGGTGGTTGCGCGCACGAGCGCGTCGACGTCGAGTTCGCTGCCGTCGGCCTGAGCCTTGAGCCAGCGGCGTGCGGGGGTGAGCGCAGCAAACTGACGGTGCAGTCGGCGTGCGGTGCGACGGAGATGGTCGGGGAGCTTGCAGGGCGCGGCGCGTGGGTCGTGCACCGAGGCGGTGAACTCGGTCAGGCGCACGTGATCCTCCCGCAGGAGGTCCTTGCGGTAGTCCCACTCCGGGAGCGGAATTCCGTCGCCCAGCACCACGTCGTCTTCCGCCGCGGACGGCAGGTCGAGGTCGAAGCGGATCTTCGAGGCCACGCGCTCGCCGTCGCGGGTGATCGATAGCTGATCGAGGTTCGCCGCGGCTTCGGCTGCATTGTCGTCGGGGTCGTCGTCGGTGCTGCGCTTGACCTTGATGAACTCCGCGACCGAAAGCAGGCTCTCGACGCGGAAGGGGATGATCATGCCATGCTTTTCGGGCGCGTTGTCCTGGCGTTCGACGCGGTGTGCCTGCTCGCTGGCATCGCGGCCCGGCTTGCTGTTGCCGGCCTCGCCGCCTTCCGGGCCGTTCGCGCTGCCGGTGAGTCCCCCGGCGCCCGCTCCGCGGTAGTCACTCAGCCACAGCAACACCGGCTGGGTTTCCCGGGCCTTGGCGGGCAGCTTGGGGAGTGCGGCGATGCTGCCGGGCGCGTGCAGCGCCTGGCGTAGCAGGTTCTCGCGTTCGGCTTCGGGGGCGGGCAACTTGGCGACCTGGGGGCGTTGCGCGATCACGGCCTCCACCAGACGGCGGTAGCGTGTCTCGATGCCCGGCCAGCGGCGCAGTGCGCGCAGCGTCGCACGCTGGTTCTCGCGCAGTTCACGCGTGGCGGCTTCGTCAAAATCGCCCGTGGGCAGGGGCGCAAGCGCGGCGTCCGCTGCGGCATCGGTGATGGTGTTCCCACCGCCGTGGGCGGCCGCCAGGGCCGCCAGCCAGAGATAGAGATCACGATTGAGGCTGCGTTCGGGAAGCGCGTCCAGTTCCGGGGGCAGGCGCAGGGTGCTGATGTCCATGCGACCGCGCGGAATGCGCTCGTCGGCGCCGGCGATGCGCTGCAGCAGGCTGCGGCGGGCGCCGTGCGTATCGGACGTGGCTGCGGCCACGCGCAGGCCGGGGTCGCCACCCAGCGCACGGAAGAACACCCCGGCCACTTTCTCCATTTCCTTGAGCTTGACCGCTGCCTTGGGAAAGTGCCCGCCGGCCGCACGGGTGATCAGTCGGTGCCAGAGCAGGCCTACGTGTTCTTCCATCTGTCAGTGCTCCTCATGCGACGGTTTTTCCGCCGCAAGCCCATGGCTCAAGACTGTTCGGGCGCTTCGCGCGGACCGAAAACGGGGTAGCGCCAGGTGCGACCGTTGATTGCACGTGACAGGCCCATGACACCCAGCAGGATCAATGTTGAGTGCACGAAGGTGAAGTAAAGCACACCGATCACCCATGTCCAGGGGTTGTCGAAACCGCCGAGCAGGAAGATCGCCACGCTGATCGTCACCAGTAAAAGGCCACCCCAGATGCAGGTCCATCCGGTCTGGCGCAGGTGATTGCGTACCAGCGGATCGGGGTCGTTGTGATGGCGCGACCACAGCACCATCAGCGCGATAAATGCGATCCCCGGCAGCAACATCAGGTTGATCAGGAACAGGGCCTCGGCCGCGACGGCCAGCTTGGGGCCCGGCATGACATGCCGCAAGGGGTCTGGGCGCTGGGGGCTCATGGCAGTGTCCGTTCGTGGTGGCCGTCAGCGGCCGAAGGTGGCGGAAACCACCTCCATGAGGCCTTCCGCGATCTCGGGGTCGTCGGTGAGGCTCTCGACGATGCCGACGCGGCAGGCAGCGATCGGATCCATGCCGTCCTTGGTGAGCAGCGCAGCGTAGACCAGCAGGCGTGTGCTCGCAGCCTCTTCCAGGTCGCGATCCTTCAACGAACGCAGGGAGCCCGCGATCGCAACCAGGCGTTTGGCCAGGTCGGGCGCGCAGCCGGTCTCACCGATCAGGATGGCTTCCTCCTGCGCGGGGCGTGGAAAGTCGAAGCGCAGGCTGACGAAGCGCTGCCGAGTTGAGGGCTTCATGCCCTTGAGCAGGTTCTGGTAGCCGGGGTTGTACGACACCACCAGCATGAAACCCGGTGGTGCCTGGAGCAACTCGCCGGTGCGGTCGATCGGCAGGAGGCGGCGGTCGTCCGCGAGCGGGTGCAGCACCACAGTGGTGTCCTTGCGCGCCTCGACGACTTCGTCGAGGTAGCAGATGCCGCCTTCGCGCACGGCGCGCGTCAGCGGCCCGTCGCACCACATGGTCTTGCCGTCGCCGATCAGGTGGCGGCCGACGAGGTCGGCGGCGGTCAGATCGTCATGGCAGGCCACGGTATAGAGCGGCAGGCCGAGGCGGGCGGCCATGTATGCGACAAAGCGTGTCTTGCCGCAACCGGTCGGTCCCTTGATGAGCAGCGGCAGCCGGTTCTTCCATGCGTGCTCGAAGATGCTGATCTCGTCGCCGGAGGCTTCGTAGAACGGGGTGTCGAGGTTCGGGGTGTCCGGCTTCATTGTGCGAGTCCCTTGATGTAGGCGATGGCGATGACGGCCCAGACGAGGACCATCCAGCCCATGGTGACCGCGCGCCACAGCAGCGGTGCGTGGCGTAGCGCCATGAAATCGAGAATGATCACTGCGCCTTTCCAGAACGATATGACGGCGAGGAGGGCAACGCCCCAGGTGCCCGTCTCGCCCAGTGCGCCCATGGCCCAGGTGGCGATGGTGGCGAGGATCAGCGTGGCCCAGAGCAGGGTGGAGGTACGAGGGGTGCCGTGCATGCTCTTGCTCATGTCGTTCTCCTCAGTGAATGACGTAGACGAGGGGGAACAGCACCAGCCAGACCAGGTCGACCATGTGCCAGTACGCGGCGCCGGTTTCGAGGCCGTTCATCTCGCCGGGACGATAGCGCCCCTGGCGTGCGCCGTTCCACATCGCGATCAGGATCACCAGGCCGAGGATCACATGCATGAAGTGGAAGAAGGTCAGCGACAGATAGAACATGTGGAACGGGCTGCTCGAGAGACTGATGTTGTGCTCGAACGCCGCCGCATACTCGGTGAGCTTGACGAGGATGAAGCCGAAGCCGGTGAGGATGGCGCCGAGCAGCCAGTTGGCGCACTCGCGCGATGCCTCGCGCTCGGCGGCCTGCACCGCGCGCACGACGAAGTAGCTCGCCGTGAGCAACAGGATGGTGTTGATCGCGCCGGCGTGGCGGTTGAGCTCGAGCTGCTCGGTGTTGAACAGTTCGATGTTGTTGGCGCGGGTGAAGGCGTAGGCGGCGAAGAAGACGCCGAAGGCGAGCAACTCGGCGAGGATGAAGAACCAGATCGCCAGGTCCCCCGCCAGGCGCGGGGCATTGTCCTGCGCAGGGGCCGAATCCGGGGCGATGGCAGTGTTTGTGGTCATTTGGGGAGCGGCTCGTGTTGGTTTCCCGTGAGTCTAGGAAACCCTGCCCCCGAATAACTTGATCGGGGTTAATTGAGATCCAATCTCGCTTGTAGCCGGGCTTTCTTTTCCAGCCAGTGCCGCGTGACGTCGACCATGCGGCTGGCAAAGCCCCACTCGTTGTCGAACCAGACCATCAGGTTGATCATGCGCGGCCCGACGCTGCGCGTCTGGCTGGCGTCGAGGATCGCCGAGTGCGGATCGTGGTTGAAGTCGATCGACGCATGGGGATCGTCCGAGTACGCGATGAGGCCGCGGTAGCAGCCAGCGGCCGCCTCATGCAGCAAGGCGTTGATCTCGCCGGGATGCAGGTCCCGTGCGAGGGTGAGCACCACGTCGATGGCCGAGACATTGTGCGTGGGGACCCGGATGGCCTTGGCGACGACCCGCCCGGAAAGCTCCGGCAGGAGCCGTTCCACGCCGCGGGCGAGGCCGGTCGACACCGGGATGATCGACTGCATCGCCGAGCGCGTACGGCGCAGGTCGGTGTGATGGTAGCCGTCGATCAGCGGTTGATCGTTCATCGCCGAATGCAGGGTGGTGAGCAGTACCTGCTCGAGGCCGATCTCGCGGTGCAGCAGGTCGAGCACCGGCACGATTGCGTTGGTGGTGCACGAGGCATTCGAAACCAGCTGCTCGTCGCCGTTCAGATGCCCTTCATTGACCCCGAACACCACGGTTGCATCAACGTCCTCGCCGCTGTTGCCGGGGTGCGAGAGCAGCAGTCGTGGACACCCGGCGTGCAGGAAGCGCTGCAAGGCCTCGCGGCCGCCGTACTGTCCCGAGCACTCCACCAGCAGGTCGATGCCGAGCGCGCCCCAGTCCACCCCTTCGGGCGTCGAGGCGTGCGTGACCGTGATCTCGTGGCCGGAGATGAGCAGGCTCGATTCCTTGCTGCCGACCGGTTCGGGGAAACGGCCGTGCGTCGAGTCGAAGCGGGTGAGGTAAGTGATGCTGGCCAGGTCGGCCGGCTCGTTGATGGCGACGATGCGGAAGCGCTCGGCGAGTCCCGCTTCGTGCAAGGCTCGGAGGTAGCACCGGCCGATGCGGCCATAGCCGTTGATGGCGACGCGGAAGCGGCTGTCCGGGGAGGCAGGTTTGGCGGTGAGATCGGGAGCGGTCACGTCGAACTCGAGGGCAGGCGGGGATGGGTGGCGGCGGTGGGCTGATCTGCGCACAGGCGATGGAACCACGGGGTGGTCAACAAACGCAGGGCAGCCGCCATTCTAGCGGTGCGGGCAGCTACGGCGCCCGGAATTGCGCACCCGGGCCGCGGCGACGGCTGACTCGGACGGCGTGACGAGCCAAAAAAAAGGGGCGGCTATCGCCGCCCCAACCCCTTCCCCTGGATCGCCCAGGAGTTGCTACCGAAGAACCTTGTAAATCAGGCCTTGACTGCCTTCGCTTCGCCCTTGATGAAGAAGCTGGCGAGATAGACGATCAGACCAATGAAGAACATCACGCCCGCCCATTCACGCATCCAGTAGAACAGCGTCAGCTGATCCTGGGTGGCCATGAAGGACATCGGAGTGTCCGACACGCGCTGCAGCCAGACCTGCAGGATGCCGGCAGCGGTCAGGAACAGCGTGATGAAGACCATGGCGATCGTCATCAGCCAGAACGACCACATCTCGACGACCTGAGCCTTCTCGCTGTTGGCAGCGCGGCCGCGCATGATCGGCATGGCGTAGCTGATGATCGTCAGCACCACCATCACGTAAGCGCCATAGAAGGCCATGTGGCCGTGCGCCGCGGTGATCTGCGAGCCGTGCGTGAAGTAGTTCACCGGAGCCAGGGTGTGCAGGAAGCCCCACACGCCTGCGCCCAGGAACGCCATCACGCCGGTGCCCAGTGCCCACAGCACGGCCGCCTTGTTCGGATGCTCGCGACGACGACGGTTCACCATGTTGAAGGCGAACACGGTCATGGCGAAGAACGGGATCGGCTCCAGCGCGGAGAAGATCGAACCCCACCACTGCCAGTATTCCGGCGTACCGATCCAGAAGTAGTGGTGGCCGGTACCGATGATGCCGGTCACGAGCGCCAGGGTGATGATCACGTACAGCCACTTCTCGATGACCTCGCGGTCAACACCGGTCACCTTGATGAGGACGAAGGCGAGCAGCGCGGCCATGATCAGTTCCCAGACGCCTTCCACCCAGAGGTGAACCACCCACCACCAGTAGAACTTGTCGCGGACGAGGTTGACCGGGTTGTAGAAGGAGAACAGGAAGAAGATCGCCAGACCCCACAGGCCCAACAGCAGGACGATGCTGATGACGGTCTTGCGGCCCTTCAGCACGGTCATGGTGATGTTGAACAGGAAGGCCAGTGCCACGACCACGATGCCGATCTTGGTCAGCAAAGGCTGTTCGAGGAACTCCCGGCCCATGGTCGCGAGGATGTCGTTGCCCGTCATCGACGCCAGCGTGCTGTAGGGCACGAGCAGGTAGCCGAGGATGGTCAGCGCCCCGGCGACGAGGAAGACCCAGAACAATGCCAGCGCCAGCTTCGGGCTGAACAGTTCGGTCTCCGCCTCTTCAGGCACGAGGTAGTAGGCCGCCCCCATGAAGCCGAACAGCAGCCACACGATCAGCAGGTTGGTATGCACCATGCGCGCCACGTTGAAGGGGATTTCCGGGAACAGGAAATCGCCCACCACGTATTGCAGGCCCATGATCAGACCGAAGATGATTTGCCCCACGAAAAGCCCGATCGCCGCGATGAAGTAGGGCATGGCGACCGCTTGTGATTTGTATTGCATGGATATCCCCTTTTGGTCTCCAGTGTTCCGATCAGCCCTCGATGTTGGGCGGCCAGTTGGCGGTGTTGATCTCGGACGTGTACTTCAGGAAGGCCACGAGCTGGTCGAGCTGTTCTTCGGTCAGGTTGAAGTTCGGCATCTGGCGACGGCCGGGGGCTCCAGTGGGCATGGCCTGCATCCAGGCCTTGATGAAGTCACCGCCACGGCGCTTGTAGACGTTGCCGAGCTCGGGCGCGAAGTAGGCGCCTTCGCCGAGCAAGGTGTGGCAGCCGAGACAGTTGTTGACTTCCCAGATGTGCTTGCCGGCTGCGACCTCGGGGGTGATTGCCTGCCGGTTGTCACGATTCGGAAGCTCGCGCTCCGTATCGAAGGTGAGCGCCAGGAACAGAAGGAAGAAGAACACCGTTCCCCCGTAGAAGATGTTCCGCGCCATTGATTTTGTGAAGATACCGCTCATGGAGTACTCCTCATCGCTTGTCTCGTTTTATCCAAAAAGGTGTCGGTTTGCCCGGGTGGTTCAGGGGTTACAACTGTCCACGGCTAAGCCGATGGTGGGCGCATTGTGGGTGGGAGGTCCCTACCGGCTCCATGATTTGAATCAAGATGTGGCGGCAAGGAGGCGTCGATGAGGAATGGAGGCACATCTGACCGGGCGAGGGCGCGCCGTCGCTGCGCGTGGTGCTTGCATCTTGCATGCGTGGTGCTGCTGGCGGGCGGGGCTGTGCCGGCGCGGACGGAGCCCGTGGCTGCTGATCAGTGGGTCGCGGTCGACGTGGGGCATACCCTGGAGGCACCCGGCGGAGGCGCTTCGCGGGGCGCCGCGCGCGGGTGCCGCGAGGCCGCTTACTTCGCGTTCGGCAGGCGCGACGACACGCCCTGCACGAAGTAGTCCATCTTGCCCAGCGCGGCATCGTCCATGACCGCCCCGGTCGCGAGGCGCTCGGTGCCGGCCTGGTCCACCACCGGCCCGGTGAAGGGGTGGAAGCTGCCTGCGGTGATCTTCGCCTCGAGATCACGCACCATCGCCTGCACGTCCTCGGGGATCGCCGGATTGAGCGGCGTGAGCTTGATCATGCCGTCCTTCATGCCGCCCCACACGCCCTCGGGCTTCCAGGTGCCGGCGAGCACTGCGTCGACGGTGCGCTTGTAGAACTCGCCCCAGTGGTGGGTGGTGGCGGTGAGCTGGGCCTTCGGGCCGTACTTGGACATGTCCGAATGGTAGGCGAAGGCGTGCACGCCCTTTTCTTCGGCGGCCTGCACGGTGGCGGTCGAGTCGGTATGGTGAGTGAGCATGTCGGCGCCTTGCGAGATCAGCGTCATCGCAGCCTCGCGTTCCTTGCCCGGGTCATACCAGCTGTTGGCCCAGATCACGCGCACCTCCACGTTCGGGTTCACGCTGCGCGCGCCCATGGTGAAGGCGTTGATGCCCTGCAGTACCTCCGGGATGGGGAAGGCGCCGACGTAGCCGAGCACGCTGGACTTGGTCATCTTGCCGGCGATCACGCCGTTGAGGTAACGCCCTTCATAGAAGCGCGCGTTGTAGGGGGCGAAGTTCTTCGCCGACTTGTAGCCAGTGGCGTGCAGGAAAGTGACGTTCGGGAATTGGCGGGCGACGCGCTCGACGTAGTTCATGTAGCCGAAGCTGGTGGCGAACACGATCTTGCTGCCGCTGGCGGCAAACTCCCGGATCACGCGTTCGGCGTCTGCACCTTCGGCCACGCTCTCGACATAACGCGTCTCGATGCGGTCGCCAAACGCGGCTTCGAGCGCCTTGCGGCCGAGGTCGTGCTGGAACGTCCAGCCGGCATCGCCGATCGGGCTGACATAGACGAAGCCAACCTTGGCGGGTGCCTCGGCGGCCGCGCTCAGCGGAAGGGTGGCGGCGACAGCGAATGCGGCAGCACACAGCATGAACTGGCGGCGATGGGTCATGGACGAGTCTCCTGAGGCAGTCGTGAAGGCGGGTGTGGGTCGGATGGGATTCAGCCGTGGCGAAGCGCCGGGCCGTGTTCAGCGTTGCGGGTAATGCGCGGTGGCGCGCACGCATTCGGGCACGAGTTCGGGGCCGCGGTAGATCAGGCCGCTGTAGAGCTGGACCAGCTTTGCCCCGGCATCGAGCTTGGCGCGTGCCTGCGTGCCTTCGAGCACCCCGCCTGCTGCGATGATCGGCAATTCGTCGCCGAGCGCCTGTGCAAGTTTGCGCACCACCGTGGTCGAGGCCTCGAACACCGGTGCGCCCGACAGGCCGCCCTGTTCGTTTCCATGGCGGATGCCCTGCACCTGGTCGCGCGCGACCGTCGTGTTGGTGGCGATGACGGCGTCGATGCGGTGGCGGCGCAACGCGTCGGCGATGTTGGTGAGCTGTGCGTCCTCGAGATCGGGCGAGATCTTCAGCGTCATGGGTACGTAGCGACCGTGGGTGTCGGCGAGGCGGGTCTGAGCGGCCTTGAGCCGGCCGAGCAGGTCGTCGAGCTCGGACTCGCCCTGCAGCTGGCGCAGGTTCTTCGTGTTGGGCGAAGAGATGTTGACCGTGACATAGCTCGCCAATGCATAGACCTTTTCGAGGCAGGCGAGGTAGTCATCTGCGGCGTGTTCGATCGGGGTGTCGAAGTTCTTGCCGATGTTGATGCCGAGGATGCCGCGGAATTTTGCCGCACGCACATGGGCGATCAGCGCATCGACGCCGTGGTTGTTGAACCCCATGCGGTTGATGATGCCCCGCACCTCGGGGAGGCGGAACATGCGTGGGCGCGGGTTGCCGGGCTGTGGTCGCGGCGTGATGGTGCCGATCTCGATGAAGCCGAAGCCCAGCCGGGCCAAGCCGTCGAGCGCTTCACCGTTCTTGTCGAGTCCTGCGGCGAGGCCGATCCGGTTGGGGAACTGCAGGCCCATGACCTCGACCGGATCGGCGGCGTGGGGCTGGCCGGCGGGCAGCAGCTTGCCGGCCAGATGCAGGCCCTGCAGGGTGAAATTGTGTGCGCTTTCGGGGTCGAGCGAAAACAGCAGCGGGCGGGCGAGTTCGTAAAGCATTGCAGGATTGTATCGGTTCGCCCCGTGGCGGTGCAGGGGGCGGTTGAGGAGGCGGGGAATTGAAGGGGTGAGGGGGGCGCTGCGTAGTCCGCGGAAAGGTCCGACCGCTCACGGTTGTGTCCGCAGCGGCTGCCAGATCCCGTCCTGCAGAGCCTCGAGCGGCCGAAAGCGCGACTTGTAGGCCATCTTCTTGCTCTCCTCGATCCAGTAGCCCAGATAGACGTGGGGCAGTCCGAGGCGGCGGGCGGCTTCGATCTGCCACAGGATGCCGTAGGTGCCCAGCGCGCTGCGCGGCAGCCTCGGTTCGTAGAAGGTATATACGCTGGACAGCCCGTCGCTGAGGCAGTCGATCACGCTCACCATCCGCAGCATGCCGTATTCGCGAAACTCGATCAGGCGCGTGTCGACATGGCTTTGCAGCAGGAAATGGCTGAACTGCTCGCGGTTGTCCAGATCCATCCCGCCGCCCGCATGTCGTGCCGCCTGGTAGCGCTGGTAAAGCTGGAAGTGTTCTTCGTGCAAGGCGAGTGGGCGCTCCGTGCTTGTCAGGCCGCCATGCAACTTCCACGCGCGGCGCTGGCTGCGGTCGGGGCGGAAGTCCTGCACCGGGATGCGCACGGGCACGCAGGCCTTGCAGCTGTCACAGTGGGGCCGGTAGGTGAACACGCCGCTGCGGCGAAAGCCGCGACGCACAAGCTCGCTGTAGATGGGGGTGTCGATCAGGTGTCCGGGTGTGGCGACCTGCGAGCGTGCGCTGCGCTCGGGGAGGTAGGAGCAGGCATAGGGCGCTGTTGCATAAAACTGGATCAGCGCATAGGGGTAGTCCTGTTGCATTGCCTCGTTCGCCAGACAGGGTTGGGTTCAGGGCCAGTCGAAGTCGTCCATGGCGTCCGCAGCCCATTTGGCCGGCGCATCACCTGCGGCCACGAGCTGCTGCAGTGCCATGATGAACCGTGCGCGCGGTATCTCCCGTGCGCCCATCGACAGCAGGTGGCGTGTGGTCATCTGGCAGTCGATCATGCCATAGCCGCGCGCTGCGAGCAGCCGTGCGAGGTGGGCAAGCGCGACTTTGGATGCATCGGTTTCGAGCGAGAACATGGACTCGCCGAAGAACATCCGCCCCAGCGCGATGCCGTACAGGCCGCCGACCAGCCGTTCATCCTGCCAGCATTCGACGCTGTGGGCATAGCCGAGTTCATGCATGTGACGGTAAGCGGCCTGCATGGAGGGGGTGATCCAGGTTCCGAGGCCGGGCTCGCGCGGCGCGGCACAGGCGCGCACGACCTCGGCGAAGTCGGTGTCGGCACGCACTTCAAAACGCCGGCGGCGCAGCGTCTTGCGTAGCGAGTGGCTGATGTGGACGTGCCCGGGGTCGAGCACCAGGCGCGGATCGGGCGTCCACCAAAGGATGGGCTCTCCGGCGCTGAACCACGGGAAGATGCCGCGCCGATAGGCGGCCAGGAGCCAGGGCGGCGTGAGCGCGCCGCCCGCGGCGATCAGGCCATTGGGCTCGGCCAGCGCCGCCGTGTCGGGCGGAAACTCCGGCGCATCGCCCAGCCAGGAAATCATGGTTTCGGGGTGGAGAAGCTGCGGTCTGTGTCGCCATCGGGGAAAGTGACCACATGGTCCACATCCAGCCGGATCCCGATGTGCTCGCCGACTGCGTGGTTGTGATGGCTGGGCACCAGTGACAACACCCGTGCCCCGCTTCCAAGGCGCAGGGTGTAGAGGATGTCCGCGCCGCGGAACGCCTTGTGGGCGACCTCGGCCACGAGCGGACTGGTGTCATCGTGCACGATGTCGTCGGGACGCAGCAGCACGTCGACCTCGCTGCCGTGCGCGCAGGCAGCGCAGTTCTCCCCGCATACCAGCGGTGTGCTGCTGTTGAGCACGCCGAGCTCGACTTGTACGCGCTGGTCGTCGAGCACCCTGCCGCGCACAAAGGCGCCCTGGCCGATGAAATCGGCTACGAACCGGTTCGCCGGGCGGTGATACAGGTTGTAGGGGGTATCCCACTGCTGGATGCGCCCTTCGTGCATCAGACCGATCTCGTCCGCGACCGCAAAGGCCTCGTGCTGGTCGTGGGTGACGAGGATTGCCGTGGTGTCTGTGGACTTGATGATGTCTCGCACCTCGTAGGAGAGCCTTTCGCGCAATTCGACGTCGAGATTGGAGAAGGGCTCATCGAGCAGCAGCAGGCTGGGACGCGGCGCGAGCGCGCGCGCGAGCGCGATCCGTTGCTGCTGGCCGCCGGACATCTCGTGGGGGAACTTGCCCCCCTGGCTGCCGAGCCCGACGAGTGCGAGCAGTTCCTCCACGCGCCGGCGCCGCTCGGTCGGTGTCTCTCCCCGCAGGCCGAAGGCGATGTTGTCGGCTACCGAAAGATGCGGGAAGAGCGCGTAGTCCTGAAAAACCATGCCGATGCGCCGCCGCTCGGGGGGCACGCTGTGGGCCGGCGTGCTGACGATCTCTCCGTCGAGCCGGATGTGGCCGGAAGCGAGCCGTTCGAACCCCGCGATGCAGCGCAGCACCGTGGTCTTGCCGCAGCCGGAGGGGCCCAGCAGGCAGCCGATGCGCCCCTTGGCGAGGTGCAGCGAGAGTTGGCGCACGACCACATTGTCGCCGAAGGCAAGATCGATGCGGTCTAGTTCGAGGTGGGACATGGGCCGGATCCAGGGGAGGAACGGGTGCGACGGCAGGGGCTGCAGGGCTGAGGGGGCGAGGCGTCGATTATTGCACCGCAGGTTTCCAAATGCGATCAATTATAATTCGCCGACAGCAGCGGAGCCGGCCGATGTGCGGCCAGGCCCCGATCAGACGGGAACGGAATGAATTCTTCGGGAGTATGGGGCGCAAGGCGCCTGCAGGGGTCGACACTCACGCTGTCCGCGGTGCTGGTTGCTGCACTGATCGCGGCGCCGGTGCTGTCGGTGTTCTCCAACGTGTTCGTGGGGCAGACCAGCGACACCTGGGCGCATCTGGCCGATACCGTGCTGGGCGAGTTCGTCTTCAACACCGTCGTGCTGTGTGTCGGCGTGGGCCTGGGTGTGGCCTCGATCGGGGTAACGGCGGCCTGGTTGACCACGATGCTTGATTTTCCCGGGCGGCGCTTCTTCGAGTGGGCGCTGGTGCTGCCACTGGCCATGCCTGCCTACGTGATGGCCTACGTATATACCGACTTCCTCCAGTTCGTCGGTCCGGTGCAGAGCGGGCTGCGGGAAGCCTTCGGCTGGCGGCACGGCGATTACTGGTTTCCGGATGTGCGCAGCGTCGGTGGCGCGGTGGCGATGTTCATGTTCGTGCTCTATCCCTACGTTTACATGCTTGCCCGCGCGGCCTTTCTCGAGCGTGCGGGGGGCATGCTCGAGGCCGCCCGCTCGCTGGGGCTTGGACCGTGGTCCTCGTTCTTCCGCGTTTCGCTGCCGCTGGCGCGACCGGCGGTGGTTGCGGGCACGGCGCTGGCGCTGATGGAAACGCTGGCCGATTTCGGGACCGTGTCCTACTTCGGCGTGCAGACCTTCACGACCGGGATTTACCGTGCCTGGTTTTCGCTCGGTGATCGCATCGCTGCCGCGCAGCTTTCTGCAGCGCTGCTCGCTTTCGTGGTGCTCGTGCTCGCGCTCGAACATCTTTCGCGCGGGCGTGCGCGTTTCAACAACACTTCGCGCCAGGCGGCGCTGCCGGTGCGGGTCAAGCTCAGCGGGGGGCTAGGCCGGCTTGCTGCGCTCGCCTGCTTCATGCCCTTGCTGCTCGGCTTTCTGTTGCCGGCCGGTCTGCTGCTGGAGATGGCGCTGGTCGAGGGTGACGCACAGTTCGGCGCCCGTTTCGTGCAATTGGCCCGCAACAGCTTCGTGCTGGCCGCGGTCACCGCTTTCATTGCGGTGCTGCTTGCAGTGCTGCTCGCCTATGCGGCGCGTCTCGCGCGCTCGCAGCTGCCACGCGCGCTGAACCGGGTGGTTGGGTTGGGCTATGCAGTGCCTGGTTCGGTGATTGCGGTCGGGGTGCTGATCCCGCTCACACGGCTGGACAACTGGTTGGCGCACAGTTGGGAGGCGCTGTTCGGGGTCAATCCCGGGCTGGTGTTCACGGGAGGCATCGCGGCGCTGGTGTACGCCTACCTGGCGCGCTTCCTCTCGGTGGGGCTGCAGACCGTGGAGTCCAGCCTGGGCAAGATCACGCCGAGCATGGACGACGCCTCGCGCAGTCTCGGTGCCGGCAAGTGGGAGACCTTGCGCCGCGTGCACATGCCCATGCTGCGCGGAAGCCTGCTGACCGCCGGCCTGCTGGTGTTCGTCGACGTGATGAAGGAGTTGCCGGCAACGCTGGTGATCCGTCCGTTCAACTTCGATACGCTGGCGACACAGGCACACACCCTCGCTGCGGACGAGCGCCTGAGCGAGGCCTCGACGGCCGCGCTGATCATCGTCGCCGTTGGCCTGTTGCCGATGATCGTGATCTCCCGCCAGATCCTTGGCACGAGCCGGCGGCGCAGCTGAGATGCAAGGTGGGCGCCCCCGGTGGGGGGCGTCCCCGCCCGCGGGCCTGCTCATTGGCTGCACAGCGTGAAAAATTGCCCCATTGCGCGGTTGTGCGATCGCACATGAATACGAGGCTGGGGGATAATCGCGGCCACGAGAATAAAGCCAAGAACATGAAATCGACCGTATGGGGTCCGGCGCCTGCGCTACGGTTCCCTCTCCTTTCAGCACTGCCGTGTTCCGATGCCCCTTTCGCCGTTGCGGCGCAGGGGCGTGTTGCCCTCATCCTTCGAGCAGGCTGACGATGCAGCGTGTGCTAGGCATGAAAGGCGAGATCGCCCGTCCCTATGGCTGGGCAACCCTGCTGAGCGTGGTTTTCTGCGGGACGCTGCTCGTTCACGCCAACCTGTTTCCAACCCCTGAGCATTATCTCGCCCTGCATGCCGGGCTGGAGTTCTTCTCGGTTGCGGTGTCGGTGATGGTGCTGGCCCTGGGGTGGAACCTGCGCAAGGCAGTCGGCAGTGCGCGGCGGGTCTGGCTTGGTGCCGCCTTCCTCGGCGCAGGGTTGCTCGATCTGGCGCACACGCTCTCGTATGCGGGCATGCCGCTCTTCATCACGCCCAGCGGTACCGAGAAGGCCATCCATTTCTGGCTTGCGGCGCGGACTCTGGTGCTCATCGGCCTGATCGGCTATCCCTTCGTGGGGGATGGGCGCTGGTCGTCCGTGCGCGCTTTGGTGGTCACCGCAGGAGGCCTTGCGCTGGCGCTGGCATGGAGCTGGATGGTGCTCTTCCAGCCCGATCGCATGCCGCACACCTTCGTGCCGGGGCAGGGCGTCACGACGCTCAAGCTGGCGGTCGAATACCTGCTCGCCGGGTTGTATCTGCTCGCGGCCGTGCTGCTCGCAAGGCATGCGATGGTGAAGCGGGACAAGTCGGCGAACTGGCTTGCTGCGGCGGCCTGGGTGCTTGCCCTCACCGAGCTCTATTTCACGCTCTATGTGGACGTGAGCGACTTCTTCAACGTCATGGGGCACGTGTTCAAGATCGCGGGCTTTGCGATGATCTACCGGGCGGTCTTCGTGTCGGGCGTGCGCGAGCCTCACGACGCGCTGGCCCGCGAGCGGGCGCTGCTGAGGGCACTGATCGATTCGGTGCCGGACCTGATCGCATTCCGCGATCTGCGCGGGCGCTTCCTGGGTTGCAACAAGGCCTTCGCGGCGGCATACGGTGTGCGGGAAGCGGAGTTGCTCGGGCGCCGAGAGACCGATGTCTTCCCGCAGCTTGCAGGATTGGCGGGAGGCACGCCGGACGTGGTGGTCGCTGAAGCCGTGCGTGTGGAAGAGTGGCTGGAAGGGCCGGATGGCACCCTGCGCCTGCTCGACACGCTGCGCACGCCGTTCTGCGACGAGCGCGGCGAGAGCCTCGGCGAGATCCGGGTCAGCCGCGATTTCACCGAGCGGCGCAGGGTGCGCGAGCAGATCGCAGAGCGTGAGCGGCGGGTCATGCTTGCGCTCGAGGGCGCGGAGCTGGGTCTCTGGGACTGGGATGTGCCAAGCGGGCGGACAAGCTATAGCCCGGCCTGGGGCCGGATGCTTGGCTTCGAGCCGCATGAGTTCGAGCAGGATGTGGAAACCTGGGAGTCGCTGGTCCATCCCGACGACTGGAGCGACATCCGCAACTCGCTCGAGCCGCACCTGCGCGGCGAAAGGGACGCCTATCAGGCCGAATACCGGCTTCGGCACAAGGACGGAAGATGGGTGTGGGTGCTCGCCGCAGGTCGGGTGCTGGACCGTGACGAGCGCGGGCAGCCGCTACGCATGGTTGGCATCCTGCAGGATGTTTCGCAGCGCAAGGTGATGGAAGAGAGCCTGGTCCAGCTTGCGACCAGCGACCCCCTGACCGGGCTCTGGAATCGCCGACACTTTGCGGAGATGGTGCGCGGCGAACTCGGACGGCTGCGCAGACATCAGTCGACGGCCGGGCTGCTCCTGCTCGATCTCGATCACTTCAAGCGCATCAACGATACCCATGGTCACGCAGCCGGCGACGAGGTGCTGCGTCACTTCACAGCGACCGTTACCGCCCAGCTTCGTGAGGCAGACGTGTTCGCCCGGCTAGGGGGCGAGGAGTTTGCCATCCTGCTGCCGTGTATCGATGCGCGCGGTGCGCTGCGTGTTGCCGAGCGGCTGTGCCGTATCGTTGCGGCGCATCCGGCGGCGATCGACTCGGGCCCGCTTGTGTTCACGGTCAGTATCGGCGTCACCATGTTGTCGCTGGACGATGAGGACCACGAAGCCGCTTACGCACGTGCGGACGAGGCCTTGTATGAAGCGAAGCATGCCGGACGCAATCGCGCCCTGATGTCCTCGGCGGACCGGGAGGATGCTGCGGGACTGGCCGCCGACGTGTCGCCGGCCAGTCTGTAGGCCGCCGCAAGCGGCGACCCGGTGGGCGCTCAGCGGTAACCGGCGCGGTCGAAGATGCGCTGGGCTTCCGCCACGGTGTCGGCGAGCTCGCCGATCGGCAGGGTGTCGGCCTTGAATTCGCCGAGTTTCGTCAGTGCGGCGTTCTCGACCTTGACCGTGGGCACGACCGGCCATTCGTTGTTGCCGTTGGCGAAGTAGGCCTGCGCCGAGTCCGAGGCGAGATATTCAAGGAATTTCACTGCAGCTTCCTTGTTCGGCGCGTGCTTCAGCATGCCTGCGCCGGAGACGTTGATGTGCGTGCCCCAGCTTTGCTGGTTGGGCCACACGGCCTGGATGCTGGCCACGGCACGCTGGTCTTCCTCCTTGGGCGAATTCATCAGCCGCGCCAGGTAGTAGCTGTTCGCGATCGCCACGCCGCATTCGCCTGCAGCGACGGCGCGGATCTGGTCGGTGTCGCCGCCCTTGGGCGCGCGTGCGAAGTTGGCGACCAGGCCTTCGGCCCATTTCGCGGCGGCTTCTGCGCCGTTGTGCTTGATCAGCGCAGCGCCTAGCGACAGGTTGTAAGGATGGCTGCCCGAGCGGGTGCATACCTTGCCCTTGAGCGCAGGATCCGCAAGCTGCTCGTAGGTCTGCACCTGCTCGGCCTTGACCAGCTCCGGGTTGTAGACGATGACGCGCGCGCGGGTGGAGTAGGAGAACCAGTTCGGCGCACGCAGGTGTGCCGGGATGCGGGCTTCGAGCGCCTCCGATTTGACCGGCTCGAAGATCCCGAGCTCATCGGCCTTGGCCAGGCGTGATGCATCCACGGTGATGAAAATGTCGGCCGGGCTGTTGGCGCCTTCGTTGCGGATACGTTCGAGGAGCTCGTCTTCCTTCGCCTCGATGCGGTTGATCTTGATGCCGGTCTGCTTGGTGAAATCGCCGTACAACTGCTCGTCGGTCTGGTAGTGACGGGCGGAGTAGATATTCAGCTCGGCAGCGGCTGCGGTGCCGGCAACGCCGAATGCGGCGAGCAATGAGGCGAGTACGGCCTTCTTCATCATGTTGGAGAACCCCCGGGTTGTTGATCTTGCAGCGCGATAATAACGAGAAGAATTCCCAGTTGCAAACGGATCGCATTAGCGGCATTATCGATGAGAATCATTCGCAACAATTAAGGGGGATTCATGAATGCACTGCTCGTGGGGGCCGACCGTCTGGGCAATATTCCCGATGTCCTCGGCAGCTTCGGAATACGCATCGCCGCGCATGTGAGCGGGCGGGACACCACACACCAGCGACGCAGCGCGCCCTTGCCGAGCGGCATTGGCGTGGTGATCCTGTTTACAGACTTCATCGGGCACAACGTGATGCAGCGCTTTCGCGAGGCGGCAAGTCGCGAGGGGGTGATGTTCGTCTGCTGCCGACGGTCGACCTGCGCGCTGCAGCAGGCGCTGGGCAAGCGGTTGGGGGAGCGCTGTGCATCGTGCGAGATCGACTGCAAGCATCGTGAGGGCGCACGCAGCACGCGGAACTGAACCTGCGGCGTCAGAAACAAGAAAGCCCGGAGTTTGACGCCGGGCTTTCTTGTTTCTGGGATGTCGACGCGCTTCAGCGTGCCGTAAGCAGCGCTGAAGATGCGTTGCCGAGTGTCGGTTCGTCGATCAGTCTGCGCGCGCCATTGAAGCGTTTTGCCCAGTAGCGGGTGCCGATGCTCTCGACACGCACCTTGCCGCCGCGGGAGGGGGCGTGCACGAACTTTCCGTCGCCCAGATAAATGCCCACGTGAGAGAAGGTGCGGCGCATCGTGTTGAAGAACACCAGGTCGCCGGGTTGCAGATCGGAGCGGCTGATCTTGTCCCCCAGGCCCGCCATCTGGCGTGCAGTACGGGGCAGATCCAGCCCTACGGCGTTCCGGAACACGTTGAGCACCAGGCCGCTGCAGTCGAGCCCGGTCTCGGGAGAGGTGCCGCCGAAGCGGTAGGGAATGCCGAGGTGGCTCAGCGCTTCGTCAACCAGTTGTGCTGCCGCCGTAACGTACTCATCGCCTGCGCTCGCCCGGGACGATTCCTGCATGCGTGCGGCCTGATCCGCGTGTGTGACCGGCACATACGCGGTTGAGATGAGCAGCGCGAAAGCGATAGCACGAAAAAACATTCGGCGGAATATACGCACCGGCATGGAACTTGTAAATGGAAATGTCTGCTTGCCGAAGCTGCTAGCTGAAATGCCCGGCGACCCGCCGCGGCGGGCGGCGTAGCGTGGGGCATTTCGCGTGGTGCCTGCTCAGATCTTGAGCTTGTGGCGGAAGGCCTGTTCGTGCTCGGCCAGCCCACGCGGCGTGGCAACCCCGAGCGAGAGCGCACGTGCCTGTGCCGCGAGGAAGAGCTGCGCGATCGCCCAGCCGTCGCCGAGCGCGTGGTGACGCTGGAAGGTTTCGATGCCGAAGGCCGTCATCCAGTCGCCGAGCCGGCTGGGGCGCTCCAGCTTTTCGGGGAACAGTGAGGGCAGCAGGAAGTAGAGGTCGAGCCAGAGAAGCTCGGTGGTGAGCGCGAGGTGCTCCTGCAGGGCACGCTCGAGCATGTTGCGATTGAACGAGGCGCTGAACACCACGAGCGGATTCTTCCCCATGATGGCGAGCAGACCGACGAGAGCCTCGGCAGGTGAGGGGTCGAGCCGTGCGTAATAGGCATCCGCTGGGCGGATCAGGCCCCCATCCACGCCAATGGCGGCGACTGCGAGCAGGCGGTCGCGCTCCAGGTCCAGCCCCGAGGCTTCGGTGTTGAGGACCACATAGCGTGTTTCGAAGTGCGGCCGGCTGCGCCGCGCACGCGGCAAGGCCTGCCAGTCCTGCAGGGCCTGTCCAGCCGCCGCATCGAGTTTGACCGAGCCGCCGCGGGCGGCTTTGAGGCGTGAGAGCAGGCTCATATCTGGTAATCCAGCTTAAGTCGCAACTGGAGCTTGCGTGCCTGGCGGAAGGCTTCCTTGAGGATGCGGCGGTCGAGTTCGTTCAGCGATTCCGGGTTGACGCGGTTGTCCTCAGGGGCGTCGTGCTCGGTCTCCAGATGCTGGGCGCGCAGACGCAGGAGCTGGATGAAGTTGAAGCCATCGATCATGGCGTCGACCTCTTCGGCTGACATGCCGATCCGGGCTGCGGCCTGACGCAGGCGCTGCACGGTGCTGCTGGAGTCCACGCCGGTGCGCAAGGCGAGGATGCGGGCGACGTCCACGAACAGGCGGGCACCCGACTTCTTGAGGTCGATCGTGCTGTCGTCTTCCAGCACGAAGTCGCGGATACGCCCAAGCGGCGGCAGCACCTTGAGCGCATTCACCGCCATCATGCGCAGGAAGCTGCTGTTGCCCTTGACCGTCTTGTTGAGGCAGCTGCGCAGCTGATCCTCGAAGCGCGGGTTGCCATACAGGATGCGGAAATCGAAGAAGATCGACGCATTGAGCAGGGCCTGGGGGTCGGGCTCGCGGATCCAGTCGCCGAAGCGTGATTTCCATTCATCGAGGGTAAGGCAGAGTTCCGGGTTGCTCGCCATGATGTTGCCCTTACAGAGCGGGAATCCGCAGGCGGCGAGGTCGTCGTTGACCGTCTGCGCGAAGGCGAGCAGGCGCTTGCGTGCGCCGTCGACCGACTGCCCCTCCATGGCGCGAAAGACAATCCCGTTGTCCTGGTCGGTGGAGAGCGTTTGTTCGTGCCGGCCTTCCGAGCCGAACGCGAACCAGCCGAAATCGATGCCGAGCAGGTCGTGGCGTTCGCGCGCCAGCACGATGATGCGCCGGGTCAGTGCATCATTGAGCGCCGAGATGAACTGAGTGAGCTGCTCGGCGCCAATGCCCTGTGCGATAAGGTTGAGCGCGAGCTGGCGGATGTCGCCGCTGGCGTGCCGCAGGGCTTCGATGTCCGCGGCGTTGTCGATGCCGGCACGGATCTGGCGCAGGCTGATGCGCTGCAGCGAGAACAGGTCACGCTCGGACACCACGCCCTTGAGCACGCCGTCGACGTCGACCACGAGCAGGTGGCGTACGCCGTGTGTCGCCATCTCCAGCGCAGCGTCGTAGGCGGATGCCGATTGCGGCAGTTGGTGCGGGTTGGCGGTCATCAGCTCGCCGATCGGTCGCGACAGGTCGAAGCCAGCGAGGATCACTCGCGGCAGCAGGTCACTCTGGGTCAGTACGCCGACCGGGCGGGTCTGTTCGTCCACCACGACCATGCAGCCCAGGCGCAACTCGCTCATGCGCTCGAGCGCCTCGCGGGTGGGTGTTTCGGGCGTGACGAAGACGGGCTCCTTCTGGATCAGCTTGCCCAGCGCCGTGGTCATGGTCTGCTGTTCGGCGGCGCGCTGCGCGAAGGTGGTTTGTAGCTGCTGGCGCGACTGGTTCAGCAGGCTGGCGATGTACTGCGTGCAGAACAGGTGGAAGACCGGGCTGATCTGCATCAGGTGGAGGAACTCGTCCGTCGTGACCTGGTAGCAGAAGCTGTCCTCCACCGCCACATACGCGTTGGTCGAAGGCCGGCGTGCCGAGATCGCACCGATCGGGAAGCACTCGCCAGGGCCAAGCGTCAGGCTGGCATACTCGGTCACCGTGGTCGAGCCCGTTTGACGCGCCTGGATCTTGCCCCGCTGGACGATATGGAAATGCTTGGGAACCCCCATCTCGGGGGTGAGGATGTCCGCGCCGCGTGGGAAGAAGCTCAGCACTGCGCGCTCGGCAAGAAATGCGAGCGCTTCCGCCTCCATGCGGTTGAATGGAGAAAAGTTGCGCAGGAAATCCGTGCTGGCACCCACCAGCAGGTCGGCGGCTTCGGTACTCATGGCGGCTCGATCGACGAAGGAATCCGCCGATTATAGGTGAGCAGCCCGATGATGCGGCGGGCGGATCCGGGCTGCAGCGGCGTGCCATCCCCGGCGGGGGGCGCACGCGCAGGCCGTGGCCTCCTTTGCAGGAGGGGATTTGTCGAGGGACGGGGCGTGTGCGGGCGAGGTGCCCCTGCGTGCGGAACCCGCGGCTCAGAGCACCTCTGCGGCGTAGTCCGCCAGCCGGGAGCGTTCACCGCGCTGCAGCGTGATGTGGCCGGCATGCGCCCAGCCCTTGAAGCGGTCGACCACGAAGGTCAGCCCGGACGAGCCTTCCGTGAGGTAAGGGGTGTCGATCTGTGCGATGTTGCCCATGCATACCACCTTGGTGCCGGGGCCTGCGCGGGTGATCAGGGTCTTCATCTGCTTGGGCGTGAGGTTTTGCGCCTCGTCGATGATGAGGAACTTGTTGAGGAAGGTCCGCCCGCGCATGAAATTCAGGCTCTTGATCTTGATGCGGCTGCGGATCAGGTCGCGGGTGGCGGCGCGGCCCCAGTCACCGCCCTCGCCGGCGGTGCCGTTGAGCACGTCGAGGTTGTCTTCGAGCGCGCCCATCCACGGCGCCATCTTTTCTTCCTCGGTGCCGGGCAGAAAACCGATGTCCTCGCCCACCGGCACGGTGACCCGGGTCATGATGATCTCGCTGTAGCGCTTCGATTCGAGCACCTGGGTGAGCCCGGCGGCGAGCGTCAGGAGGGTCTTGCCGGTGCCGGCCTGGCCCAGCAGGGTGACGAAGTCGATCTCCGGGTTCATCAGCAGGTTGAGCGCGAAGTTTTGCTCCCGGTTGCGCGCGGTGATGCCCCATACATTGTTGCGCTGGTGGCTGAAGTCGACCAGCGTCTCCAGCACCACGCTGCGGCCTTCCTTTTCCTTCACCCAGGCTTGCAGGGCCGGCTCCCCGTCCTGGTACACGAACTCGTTGACCAGCATCTCGGGTGCGAGCGGACCGCTCAGTCGGTAGTAGGTGTGCGCCTCCTCCTTCCACGACTGCATGCCACGCCCGTGCGCGTCCCAGAAGTCGGGCGGCAGTTCGCGCGTGCCGGTGTACAGCAGGTCGCTGTCCTCGAGCACCTTGTCGTTGAAGTAGTCCTGCGCCGCCAGCCCGAGCGCGCGGGCCTTGATGCGCATGTTGATGTCCTTGGACACCAGGATGACTTCGCGCTGCGGGTGCTTGTCGGCGAGGAACATCACCACGGCGAGGATCTGGTTGTCGCCACGGGCGGTGGGTAGCGCGGCTGGCAGGGCCACGTCGATGGCCTCGGTCTGCAGGTAGAGTCGGCCCGTGGCGAGCCCGCGCGATGGCCCTTCAAGCGCGATCCCGGCCTCGATGCCGTTCTCGGACTGCGACACGATCTCGTCGAGCATGCGGCTCGCCTGGCGCGTGTTGCGCGCCACTTCGCTCGTGCCCTTCTTGTTGTTGTCCAGCTCCTCAAGGGTCATGATCGGCACGTACAGATCATGCTCCTCGAAGCGGTAAAGGCTGGTGGGGTCGTGCATGAGCACGTTGGTGTCGAGCACGAAGAGCTTGCACGCACCGCCGTGCGGCGCGGTTGCGCGCGCGGTGCGTGTCCGGCGCGTCGTCCCGGATGCTGCGGCGGCCTTGGGCTTGGGTTCGGGGGTGGTCTGCGTGGCGGGGGCTTGGCGTTTCGCGGGCATTGGGCGGGCGGATCCGTTCGGTGGCGGGGAGGGCGGCGGGACGGGCCGGGGCGCGGCCTTCCCGGCGGGGCGTCAGAGGGCGCGTGCGGCGGCGAGGACTTCCTCGGCGTGCCCGGGAACCTTCACGCCGCGCCATTCGCGCGCGATGTCACCCCCGGCGTCGATGAGGAAGGTGCTGCGCTCGATGCCGCGCAGCTGCTTGCCGTACATGTTCTTGAGCTTCATCACGCCGAAGGCTTCGCAGGCCTTTTCCTCCGGGTCGGAGATCAGTTCGAAGGGAAGTGTCAGCTTCACCTTGAAGTTCTCGTGGCTGCGGAGGCTGTCGCGGCTGAGACCATAGACCCGGCATCCGGCTGCGGCGAAGTCCGCGTGCAGTGCAGCGAAATCGCGGGTTTCGTTGGTGCAGCCGGGGGTGTTGTCCTTGGGATAGAAATAGAGCACCAGCTTTTGACCGCGCAGCGCGGACAGGGTGACCGTCTGGTCCCCGGTGGCGGCCAGGCTGAAGTCGGGGGCGGGATGTGCGCTCATGCTTTCTCCTTTTCTGCTTGTCGATGCGTCTGCGCAGGCGAGGCGGCGGGCAGCCCGGCCGGTGCGCGGGGTTCAGGGTAGCGGAAAGGCCGGCTCGCGGTGAACATCTTGTTGAACCCAGGTTACCGGATGGTTGCAGCCTGGTGGCGGCGTCAACGCTCGTGGAGCAGGGCGAGTGTCACCGCGCGGCCCTCGCCGACGAGGATGTTGTAGGTCCGGCACGCGGCGGCGAAGTCCATGAACTCGAAGCCGATCCTGGCCTCGATCAGCGGGCGCAGGAGCTCGGGGGCAGGAAAGCGCTGGCGGTGGCCGGTACCGACGAGCAGGATCTCGGCGCCAGATTCCGCTGCGGCTGCCAGGTCGCTCGGGGTGAGCCCGGACAGGTCACCCGCCGCCGCAGGCGCCCAGCCGGTGACGACCTGCCCGGCGCTGACGAGCAGATTGCCCTCGTGGCGCTCCTTGCCCACCATGACGTGGTCGTCGGCATAGGCGGTGATGATGTTGGTGTTGGCGTTTTTGTCCTGGTAGAGCTTCATTGCGCGTTCCTGGTCGAGGGGCTGCTCGCGTTGCATGGGTGAAATTGCCGCGGTGCGGGAGCGGGGCTAAGATAGCAATCTTTTGCAGGGCCGGAAAACGGCAATGCGCGTATCCATCGATCAGGAAGGGTTGGCATGAAAGCGGTGAAGACACTCGAACTCGCGACGGCATCTCCGGAACCGGTGATCAAGGCCGAGGCGGGCGCGGCTGCACCGCGCCCCATCCGCAAGTCGGCCAAGCTGGCCGAAGTCTGCTACGACATCCGTGGTCCGGTGCTGGTGCGCGCCAAGCAGATGGAGGACGAGGGCCACAAGATCATCAAGCTCAACATCGGCAACCTCGCTGCGTTCGGCTTCGATTCGCCCGAAGAGATCCAGATGGACATGATCCGCAACCTGCCCAACGCGGCCGGCTACTCGGACTCCAAGGGCATCTTCTCCGCGCGCAAGGCGGTGATGCACTACACGCAGCAGAAGGGCATCAAGGGTGTCACGATCGAGGATATCTACATCGGCAATGGCGTCTCCGAGCTGATCGTCATGGCGATGAATGCGCTGCTCGACGCCGGTGACGAGGTGCTGGTGCCGGCGCCCGACTACCCGCTGTGGACCGCAGCGGTGAGCCTGTCGGGCGGCAGGCCGGTGCACTACCTGTGCGACGAGTCGCGCGGCTGGTTGCCTGACATCGAGGACATGCGCGCCAAGATCAACGCCAATACGCGCGCGATCGTGGTGATCAATCCGAACAACCCCACCGGCGCGGTGTATCCGGACGAAACGCTCAAGCAGATCATCGAACTCGCGCGCGAGCACGACCTGATCATCTATGCCGACGAGGTCTATGACAAGGTGCTGTACGAGGGCGTGAAGCACACGTCCATGGCGGCCTTGTCGGAGGATGTTCTCACCATCATTTTCAATGGCCTGTCGAAGAACTACCGTTCCTGCGGCTACCGTGCCGGCTGGATGGTGGTGTGCGGCGACAAGCGTCGGGCGGGCGATTACATCGAGGGGCTGAACATGCTGGCCTCGATGCGTCTGTGCGCCAACGTGCCCGGCCAGTACGCGATCCAGACCGCGCTCGGCGGTTATCAGAGCATCGACGACCTGGTGGCCGAGGGGGGGCGCATGCGTCGCCAGCGCGACCTGGCGTGGGAACTGATCACCCAGATCCCGGGGGTTTCCTGCGTGAAGCCCGACGCGACGCTGTACATGTTTCCGAAGCTGGATCCGAGGATCTATCCGATCGAGGACGACCAGGCCTTCATCGCCGAACTGCTGGAGGAAGAGCGCGTGCTGCTGGTGCAGGGCTCGGGCTTCAACTGGCCGTATCCCGATCACTTCCGCCTCGTCTTCCTGCCGCATGAAGACGACCTGCGCGACGCGATCGGCCGCATCGCCCGCTTCCTCGAAAACTATCGCAAGCGCCACGGCACCTGAATCGCGGCGTACTCGTCACCACTCACTCACCACGGAACACACTGCATGAAACCGATCAATGTTGGCCTGCTGGGCATCGGTACCGTCGGCGGCGGCACCTTCACCGTTCTGAAGCGCAACGCGGAAGAAATCACCCGTCGCGCCGGTCGCCCGATCGTCATCACCACCGTGGCCGACAAGAACCTCGAGCTGGCGCGCAAGGTCACCGGCGGTGACGCGAAGCTCACAGACGACGCCTTCGCAGTGGTGACGGATCCTGAGATCGACATCGTCGTCGAGCTGATCGGTGGCTACGGCGTGGCCAAGGAACTGGTGCTCAAGGCGATCGAAAATGGAAAGCACGTGGTCACCGCCAACAAGGCGCTGCTGGCCGTGCATGGCAACGAGATCTTCGCCGCGGCGCAGAAGAAGGGGGTGATGGTGGCCTTCGAGGCGGCGGTCGCCGGTGGCATCCCGATCATCAAGGCGCTGCGCGAAGGCCTCACCGCCAACCGCATCGAGTGGCTGGCGGGCATCATCAATGGCACGACCAACTTCATCCTGTCCGAGATGCGCGACAAGGGTCTGCCTTTTGCCGAGGTGCTGAAGGAAGCCCAGGCGCTCGGTTACGCCGAGGCCGATCCGACCTTCGATGTCGAGGGCGTAGACGCCGCGCACAAGGCGACGATCATGAGCGCGATTGCTTTCGGCATCCCGATGCAGTTCGACAAGGCCTACATCGAAGGCATCAGCAAGCTCGATGCGGTCGATATCGCCTACGCTGAGCAGTTGGGCTACCGAATCAAGCTGCTGGGCATCGCCCGCCGCCGCGAGCAGGGCGTCGAGTTGCGCGTGCACCCGACGCTGATCCCGGAGAAGCGCCTGATCGCCAACGTGGAAGGCGCGATGAACGCGGTGCTGGTGCAGGGCGACGCCGTCGGTGCGACGCTGTATTACGGCAAGGGCGCCGGCGCCGAGCCGACCGCTTCCGCCGTCATCGCCGACCTGGTCGACGTGACCCGACTGCACACCTCCGACCCCGAGCATCGCGTGCCGCATCTGGCCTTCCAGCCCGACCAGGTACGCAACGTGCCGGTGCTGCCGATCGAGGAGGTCGTCACCTCCTACTACCTGCGCATGCGGGTCGAAGACAAGCCGGGCGTGCTCGCCGACATCACCCGCATCCTGGCCGACAGCGACATTTCGATCGAGGCGCTCAGCCAGAAGGAAGCGGCCGAGGGCGAGACCCACACCGACATCATCCTGCTCACCCACCAGACCTTGGAGAAGAACGCCAACGCTGCGATCGCGCGCATCGAGGCGCTACCGGTGGTGCAGGGCAAGGTGACCAAGCTGCGCATGGAAGGCCTGTGACGCAGCGCCGGGCGTCGTGACACGGGGGCCGCATCCCGCGCAGGGTGCGGCCCCTTTTGATTTCAGGGGACGGCTTGGGCGTACGCGCAGAGCGCGCCACGAACAGAATGGGGAAGGACATGCGTTACACGGTGGACGAGGTCTTCATCGGCACGGTGCGGTTGCTGTCGGCGGATGGCGAACGTAGCGGCATCTTCAAGGCGCCGGCCGATGGCCCGGTGATGCTCACGCCCACCGGGCTCGCAGGGGACGAACAGGCCGACCTTCGTCATCATGGTGGCCCTGACAAGGCCCTGCATCATTTTCCGGTTGAGCACTACGCCCTGCTCGCTGCGGAATGGCCGCACTGTGCGGACAGTGTGGGTGCGGGTTTCCTTGGTGAGAATCTCAGCACGCACGGCCTGACCGAGCACGAGCTTTGCATCGGAGACGTACTTTCGATCGGTGCCGCACGCGTCCAGGTCAGCCAGACCCGCTCGCCCTGCTGGAAGATCGATCTGCGCGTAAAGGCCGAGGGCGCGTCGCGCTTCGTCGAGGCTGCGGGCATTACCGGCTGGTACTACCGGGTGCTGCAGCCTGGCCTGATCGGTGCAGGGGATGTGCTCGAGCTCATCGAGCGTCCCAACCCCTGGTTGTCGCTGGCGCACTACTGGGAGTCGGTGACCGCTCATCGCCCGGACCCGGGCATGCTGCGCCGGATCGCCATGGCGCCCGGTCTCGCTGCCGACAAGGCGAAGCGCTGGGCCGAGCGGGCCGACTGGCTCGAATCGGCTTCCGCGTGAGTTCGGCAGGGGCGTTCGGGATGGCTTTCAAGCTTTCCGTGTTCATCGCTATCCTGATCCTGATTGCGGTGCTCGGAGTGCGCGCGTATCGTGCATCCGTGCGGCGCTTCGAGGAACGGGGTGGAATCCGTCGGGCGTTGTGCAGCGACGATGCATCCAAACTGGAATGAAGGAGGCGCAAGCATGTCCGATCACGTCTACAAACTCGTCGAGGTCGTAGGTTCTTCGCGCGAAGGGACCGATGCTGCCATTCGCAATGCCATTGAAACTGCGGCGCGATCCATTCGCCACATCGAGTGGTTCGAAGTGGTCGAAACGCGCGGACACGTCGTCGATGGCGAGGTGGCGCATTTCCAGGTCACGCTCAAGGTGGGTTTCCGTCTCGAGACGGAATGACCGGGAGCACCGCGCGGCGCGCCCATGGGCACCCGGCGTTTGTTTAGACCGCGGTGGCGCCGGTGATCTGGTGCAGGCGCGAAACCGTGCCCGCGTCCAGGTGCAGCGCTTGTGCGAGCTGGCGCAGGTATGCCACTTCGGCTGGTGTGTCGATGTCGATCGAAAGCAATGATGCGGCGTAGATCTCGGCGGCCACAGCTGCGTTGGGGACGTCGCGCACGAGTCCGGCGATGTCGAGCGGGCGGCGTAGCTCGCTGAGGATAAACTGCCGCTCCTCTTCGCTGAGCCCGTCCGCGCCGAGCTTGCCGACGATGCGCTGAACCTCTTCCTCGCTCACCTCGCCGTCCGCCTTGGATGCGGAAATCATGGCGCGCACGATCAGCGCCTCGGCTTCGGGGGCGGTCATGGCCTGAACGTCCTCAGGCGCAAAGCCGGCCATGGCACCTGTGGAGTCAGCCTGTTCGCGCCGTTTGTCGGTCCAGTTCTTGAGCGCGGCCATGGCGATCGTCGCCAGGATGGCCATGCCGGCATTGCCGCCCGTGCTCCCGCTGCGGCGGGGCGCTGTGCCCTGTGTGCCACCGAGCAGGCCGCCAAGCAGATCGCCGAGGCCGCCACTCGGGGCAGCGGGCCGGCCGCCCGCAGAACCACCCAGTACGCCGCCGAGCAGGTCGCCCAACGCGCCTGCGCCACCGCTACGGCTGCCGCCCAGCACGCCGCCCAGCAGATCGCCGAGGCCACCCGGGCCCGCGGGTTGCCTGGCGCTGCCTGCACCCTGCGCACCGCCGAGCAATCCACCCAGAAGATCTCCGATTCCGTTGCTGCCGACCGCATGATCCAGGCGGGCGCGGCTCTGGCTCGCCATGCCTTGCTGAAGAATCTGGCCGAGGATGTTTCCCAGGTTCATGTCCGGCTCCTGTGCGTTTGCGCGAAATGGCATTGTACCCCGCCGATACGGCGGAGGCGCCTGTGTGCCGGCCTGCGCTGGGTGCAGGGGGCTCAGTCGAGTTGTGCGACGCGGGTGGGCGCGGTGGGGGCGTGTTCGCTGAAGTAGCGCTTGATGCCGCGCATGAGGGCGTTGGCCATCTTCTCCTGGTAGGCCTCGTCGTTCAGACGGCGTTCTTCCTGCGGGTTGCTGATGAACGCGGTTTCGACCAGCACGGAGGGAATGTCCGGTGCGCGCAGAACGGCGAATCCGGCCTGTTCTACCTCGGGCTTGTGCAGGCGATTGATGGTGCCGAGCTCACCGAGCATCGCCCGGCCAAGCTTGAAGCTGTCGTTGATGGTTGCGGTCTGCGACAGGTCAAGCAGCGTGCGTGCCAGATGTCCCTCCTGGCGGGAGAGATTGACGCCACCGACGAGATCGGCGTCGTTCTCTTTCTGTGCGAGCCAGCGTGCGGCCGAACTGGATGCCCCGCGCTCGGACAGCACGTACACCGAGCTGCCGTTGGCTTCGGGGCGCACGAAGGCATCCGCGTGGATGGACACGAAGAGGTCCGCACGCACACGCCGCGCACGCGCGACGCGCTGGTGCAGGGGCACGAAGTAGTCGCCGTCGCGGGTCAGCACCGCCCGCATGCCGGGTTCGGCGTCGATCTTGCGCTTGAGCCGGCGCGCGATCGAGAGCGTGACGTTCTTCTCGTAGCTGCCGCGACGACCGATGGCGCCGGGGTCCTCGCCGCCGTGGCCGGCATCGAGCACCACCGTGTAGAGCCTGTTCACCGCGGGGCTGTTTCCTTTGCCCGGGCGCTCCGGCTCGCGCGGGGCGCGGCTCGCCACGGTGGAACTGCTGCGGCCTTCGTCGCCCATCGCCGCATCCATCGGCGAGTCCTTCAGGATCAAGGCCATGAGCGGATCGTGTTCCTCGCTCGGATGCAGGTCGAGGACGAGGCGATGGCCGTAGCTTCCGACCGGCGCGAGGGTGAAGACCTGAGGCTCGATCACCGCCTTCAACTCGACCACGATGCGCACCACGCCGGGGCGGTTCTGCCCCGCACGGATGCGACTGATGTAGGGGTCGCTGTCGAGCACCTTGGACGGCAGCGACTGCAGCACGCTGTTGAGTTCGACGCCTTCCAGGTCGACCACGAGGCGATCCGGGTCCTGCACCAGCATATGGCTGAAGCGCAGGTTCGATGAGCCCTCGAGGGTGATGCGGGTGTACTCGGGCGAGGGCCAGACGCGCACCGCGACGAGGCTGGTGCTGGCGGCGTGGCCGACCGGGCTGACCAGCAGCGCCAGCGAGGCGCCGGCGAACTTGAGCAGGCGCCGGCGATCGATGCGCGACGAAGGTGTGCCGGCCGGCAACGTCTCCGTGCCGGCGCTCAGATCGGCCCGGGCGCCGGGTCCGTGCCCCGCAAAGCTCTCACCAGTTCGATCGCGCATGTCTGCCCCGCTTCCGTGTTGCTGCGAATCACTGCAATCCGTCCATCCGCGGCTGGCGAGAGGCTTACCTCCAGGTCCGGAGACGGCAGATAGGGAACAGCCTTTTCCGGCCATTCCACCAGGCAGACCCCTTGTCCGGCGAAGTATTCGTCCAGCCCCGCGTCGAGATATTCTTCGGGCGAATTGAAGCGATAAAAATCAAAGTGATATAAGTCTAATCTAGAAACTACGTAAGGTTCAATGAGGGTGTAGGTGGGGCTTTTCACGCGCCCCGCGTAACCAAGGCCGCGCAACACCCCGCGGGTGAGGGTGGTCTTGCCCATGCCGAGGTTGCCCTGTAGCCAGATCTGCAGTCCGGGGCGCAGCGTCGACGCGAGCGTGCGGCCCAGCGCTTCGGTGTCTTCTTCCGCGGGCAAGTGCGCCTGCAGGCGCTCGCCGTTATCATCGGCAGCTTGAATCAACTCGATCATTGGAACCTCTGTAAGATGGCCGATAACCCCGATCGCGAGGCCGCAGGTACGGTACGGGCGAGCCTGCCCGAGGGTGTGGCCTTTGTTGCGCGCATGAGACAGTGGGCGGCTGAACTGGGCTTCGATGCTCTCGGCGTGGGCGGGGTCGATCTCTCCGACGCGGAGCCCGGGCTGGCGGCCTGGCTGGAAGCGGGCCTCCATGGCGGCATGGATTATATGGCCCACCACGGGATGAAGCGTGCTCGTGCGCAGGAACTGCTGCCGGGAACGGTGAGCGTGATCAGCGTGCGAATGAACTACTGGCCCGACGCAGCCCCGGCGCGCGACGTGCTTGCCGATACGCGACGCGCGTATGTCTCGCGCTACGCCCTGGGGCGGGACTACCACAAGGTGGTGCGCGCACGGCTGCAGAAGCTCGCGGACCGCATCGCGCAGGAAGTGCCGCACCAATACCGGGTGTTCACCGATTCGGCACCGGTTCTGGAGGTGGAGCATGCGAGCCGCAAGGGCCTGGGCTGGCGTGGAAAGCACACGCTGCTGCTCGATCGCGCGGTGGGGTCGTGGTTTTTCCTTGGCGAGATCTTCACCGATCTTCCGTTGCCAGCCGATGCGCCCGTAGAGCCGCACTGCGGCCGATGCACCGCCTGCATCGATGCCTGTCCGACCCAGGCGATCGTCGCGCCTTTCGTCGTGGATGCGCGCCGTTGCATCTCCTACCTGACCATCGAGCTCGACGGTGCGATTCCCGAGGATCTGCGCCCGCTCATGGGCAACCGTATCTACGGGTGTGACGATTGCCAGCTCGCCTGTCCCTGGAACCGCTTCGCGCGGCTCGCGTCCGAGCCCGATTTTGCGCCCAGGCATGGCCTTGATCGCGCCCGCCTGGTCGAGCTCTTCTCGTGGAGCGCGGCCGAGTTCGCAGAGCGCACCGCAGGCAGTCCGCTCTATCGCATCGGTCATGAGCGCTGGCTGCGCAACATTGCGGTTGCGCTGGGTAATGCGGAGACCTCAGCCGAGGTGTGTGCGGCGCTGCGCGCGCGTGCGGAGCACGACAGCGCGCTGGTGCGCGAACATGCGGCATGGGCGCTGGCGCGACACGCTGCGGCCACTGCAGGCTAGAATCCGCGCCCCGCTGGCAGGGCCTTCAAGACAGGAATCACCATGGAAGATCGCATCGTCACGCTCGAGACCAAGCTGATGGCCGCCGAGGATCTGCTCGAAGAGCTCAATCGCACTGTCTGGCGCCAGCAGCAGGAGCTAGACCTGTTGCGCGAACAGGTCCGCCAGCTTGCACAGCAGGTCAAGACGATCCAGCCGGCCAACCCCTTGCGGCCGGAAGACGAGATCCCTCCGCACTGGTGAGCAGCGTTAGATCAGCGCTGCGCCGGTGAGGCGTGCCAGGGCTTCGCGGAAGCCCGTGGTGGCGATCACCAGGAACGGCATGCCGTAGCAGAACAGATGCACCGCCCGGCGGATGCGCGGGTGCGCCTCGTGGAGCTCGAGGAAGTAGCGGCTCACGATGAGCAGCTTGGCACCCATCACCAGGGCGACGACCACCGCGACGCCGAAGCCGTCATCGTCCGCGCCGCCGAGGCGCGCGCCGCCAATGCTCAGCAGCACCAGAGCCACCCAGGCGAGGTCGAGCTTGCGTTCTGCGTTCATGTGCGCCTCTTAACCGAGTAGGTAGAACATCGGGAAGATCATCAGCCAGAGCATGTCCGTGGCATGCCAGTAGCAGGCGAACGCCTCAAGCCCGCCGTGCTCTTCGGGCGTGTAGGCGCCGAAGCCGGTGCGCGCCATGACCCACAGCATGCCGAGCAGCCCCCAGAACACATGGACCAGATGGGTGAAGGTCAGGTAATAGTAGGTGACGATGAACACGCCGGCGCTACCGTCGAGTCCGAGTGCGAAGTTGCGCTGCAACTCGAAGATCTTGATCGCCGGATAGCCCAGTCCGAACACGAAGGCCGCGCCCAGCCAGCGCAGGCAGCGGGCACGCTCGCCCTTGCGCATCGCGTGGACAGCGCGTGCCACGCACCAGCCGCTGGTCAGCAGCATCAGGGTGTAGCCGGTTCCCGCGAGCAGCGACAGCCGGCCGGGGCCGGCAGCGAAGGCCTCGGGGTTGTGTGCGCGCGCTATGAAATAAACGGCGAACAGCAACGCGAACTCGGTGAATTCGCAGAAGATGCCCACCCACATGGCCTTGCTGCCCGGGATGCGCCCGATGGAGGGCGACCCGGTCACCGACGCGGGCAGGGGGAGGGGGGCGGCGTGGTTCACGAGTGTGGGAAAGACCTTGCGTCAGCGGGTTGGTAAGCAGGCACATGCTGCCAGCGGCGGGGCAGGGTGGCCTTGATTCGGCTCAGGAATGGGGTTGTACGAGTGCGATAATGCAAAATTGTCCGCATTCAGGAGTCGTTCATGTCGAAGATCATCGGGTCTGTGTTCTCCCTGCTCGCTTTCGTACTGGCCTACCCCGCGGCGGCAGAGACGGTTGGAAGCGTCGATACCGCGTTCAAGCTGATCGGCCGCAACCATCAGGTCGTGGTCGAGGCCTTCGATGATCCGAAGGTGAAAGGGGTGGCCTGCTATGTGTCCCGTGCCCGCACGGGCGGGCTCAAGGGTACCTTCGGGCTGGCAGAGGATACTTCCGATGCATCGGTCGCATGCCGCCAGGTGGGCGAGATCGCCTTTTCAGAGCCACTGCGCGAGCAGGAGGAGGTGTTCTCGCAGAGCGCCTCGATCCTGTTCAAGAAAGTACGGATCGTGCGCATGGTCGACCCCAGGCGTAACACGCTCGTCTATCTCGTCTACAGCGACAAGCTGATCGATGGTAGTCCGCAGAACAACGTCACTGCGGTGCCGGTCCCGGCCGCGCTGCCGATCCCGCTGCGTTGAAGTGCGCGCGCGCGTCGGGTGTGATCCGGCAACAGAGGAGGTATTCCCTCTGATGAACATCAAGAACAGCAGTGCTTGAGATGGAGTATCGTTACCGCTCCGTTGCCGTTCGCCCCCGGGCGCGAAGGTCCCCTCTTGATTCCGCGTTCATCCACCCGTCGCGCCGTGCAGCGCGACCATTTTTCATGCTGCGCGCTCTTTGCCGCGCTCGATGCAGGCCGGCTTGACGCGCTTTGCGCCGCGAGCCGGCTGATCGAACTGCCGGCGCGAGTAACGCTCTATGATGCAGGCGACGCCCTGCGCGAGGCGTACATGCTGCGCAGCGGCAGCGTCGTGCGCTTCCAGAAGCTTGCAGCCGATGGGCGGAAGGTCATCGAACTGGTCCAGGGGCCGCAGATGCTCGCGCTCGGCGAGGTGCTCGCGCTGGCACGCTACGAGTCCACCTGCGAGACCACTTCCGCGGCCGAGGTCGTGGCCATTCGGGTGGCCGTGCTGCGCAGGCTGATGACGGAGGATGCCCGCCTCGCAGCGCGGACCATCGAAGTGCTCGCCAAGCGCCAGTGCGCGATCGAGTTCGATGTCACCGGGCATCGTTCGGGTGCCATCGTCGCCCAGCGCATGCTCGACTATCTTCTCGAACTGGCAGGTGGTCATGTGCCGCTTGCAGGAGAGACTACCGTCGAGCTGAAGGCGCCGAAGAAGGTGATCGCCGCCAGGCTGGGCATTACCCCCGAGGCCTTCTCGCGCAGCCTGCGGGAGCTCTCGGACAAGGGCGTAATCGTCGTCGACAAGAGCCGCATCCACATTCAGAACGCAGCTTTGCTCGACACCGGTGCGGGCGAGGCGCCGCGGCGCCTGAGTTTCGCGCGCAAGCTTCGCACGCCGCGCGGCACCCCTGAGAAGGGCCTTGCACCGGGGGAACTGGTCAATCTGTGCGGGAAGCTGCGCCTGCTTTCCCCGCGCCTGGCGCTTGCCTGGGCGCTGGTTGCGCATGGGGTCACTCCTGCGGACGCACGCGTGAAACTTCGCCAGCGCGCCAGTGAGCTCGAGCGCATCCTTGCACGGCTCAGAGGGGCACAACTGGCCCTGAAGCTTGGCGACGCATTGGATGTGCTGGACGATGCATGGGTGACCTATGAGCATTCGCTCGCGGCGCCCAGCGAAGCCGATGGTGCTGCGTGCCGGGTGCTTGCTGCGAGTGAAGTGTTTCTCGGTGCGGCCGATGCGCTGACGACGCTGGCGGAACATGCGGCAGGGGGGCAGCTGGCGCGTTACGTCAATATCGCCGGTCGCAACCGCATGCTGTCGCAGCGCATGCTGAAGTTCTTCTTCTTCAAGGACCTTGCTCAATGCGAGTCCGAGGCGGACGTCGAGATCGCGCGCTCGGCGGAAGAGTTCGAGGCCAATCTTGCCGAACTGCGGCAGAGCGGTCAGGCGCTCCCCGAACTGCTCGCGCAGTTGGACGAGGTCGATGAACAGTGGCGTCGGTTCAACGAGGCGCTCGTCTCCGATGAGAGGGGCCTGCGGCGGAGCCGCCAGTTGCGTAAGGTGCTGGGTGAGAGCAGTCGCTTGCTGCGCTATGTCGATACCGCCGTCAAGCTCTACGAACGCCTGATCCGCTAGCGCAGAGGCGGTTGTTCAGCGTGAGACTCGCTCCGCGAGTGCACGCACTTCGGGAGGGGCATCGGCAGCGCGCGCGGGGCGCTGCGCGGACAGCGCGTCCACCATACGTGCCACGACGGTCTCATGGGGCAGACTGACGCCGTAGTGCAGCACGCTGCCGGCGCGAAACACCGCCAGGCTCGGAAAATTCTCCACGTCGATGTCGCCGACCAGCTCCGCATGGTCCTCGATGTCGGCCCAGGCGAACAGGATCTCCGGTCTTGCGTTGGCGATGCGCTCCAGCACCGGGCGGAACTCGCGGCAGGTGCCGCACCAATTCGCGCAGAAGGCCACGACGACGAGGGCTGCGTCGGCGATACGGGTGTTTCCGGGCAGTTCGGTGACGGCGATGGGGATCGACATGGCGACGTGACGGCCTCAGCCGTTGGCAGCATGCCCGACGCTGGGTGATCGGGCGGGGAAAAAGTTGATTTTCTGCGCCGCCACCGTGTTGCGCATCTTCGCCACATGCGGTCGGAGGGCGCCGACCACATGCATCTCGCAACGCTTGCAGTCGAACTTCAGGGTCAGCGTCTCGTCGCCGTTGACCAACTGCATCGGGTCGGGGCGGATGCCCTTCACTTCCTTCGGGCACAGGTTGAAGCTGTAGCGCAGGCAGTGCTTGGTGATCATCAGCGAGACATCGTCGTGCTCTGCGTTGGCCTCGTAGGCTGCGTCGATCAGCTTGACGCCGTGCTTCGCGTAGAAGGCGCGCGCCTTGTCGTTCAGCACGTTGGCGAGGTAGCTCAGCGCGTCCTGCGGGTAGGCCACGGGCGGCTCGACTGGCGCGGCACGTGCCGGACGCGGGTGGGCCGCGAGGCGGGCGGTTTCGAGTTTCTCCACGGCCTCGCGGCGGAGCGCGTTGAGTTGGGCGGCAGGCAGAAAGGGGGCAGCGGGCAGATCGAGCACGAGCTCGCCAAGGCTGAAGATCGTATTGCCTAGCTTGGCGAGGTTGTCGCGCACGGTGGCGAGCGCACGCTCGGCGTTCTGCGCCGGCTCGAAAGCTGCGGCGAGTGTCGCGGTGGCGCAGACGCCGTCCTCGTCGGCCAGGGTGAGCGCGAAGCCGTCTGCCCTCACCTCGAAGCGCGCGTCCACGCCGATGCGGCGCTCGGCCGACTTTTTCTCCAGCGCGCGCTCGAACTCGTGATCGTGATTGCGGAACAGCGAGGTCCCGGGCACGAGATCCGTGGGTAGCGGGTCGGCGGGGAAGATGCGATCGATGCCTGCGCCGCCGCCGTTCGCCTCGGCGCGATTGACGCGCAGACCGGTGAGCTCGCCCTTCGGGTCGTACCAGGTCAGGCCGTCGGCGTTGTGGATCGGTGCCACGCGCTCGACGTCGAAGAACTTTCGCCCCTTGGTGTCGATCTTCTTCACGCGGCCGATCGGCTCGCCGACGAACTTGGGCGACTCGAAGGCCTCGATGCCGTGGTGGCGGTCGTTGGTGAAGTAGTCGGTGTAGCCACGGTTGAAGGTCTTGTCGGCCTGAGGGGTGAAGAAAAAGGTGGTGCGGCCGCTGGAGGCTCGACGATAAGAAAGGCCGTCGGCCTCGGGTTGCTCGAGGATCTCGTCGATCAGCATGCGGTAATGCGCCGTGATGTTCTTGACGTAGGAAAGATCCTTGTAGCGGCCTTCGATCTTGAACGAACTGATGCCCGCGGCAGCCAGCGCACGCAGGTTGGCGCTCTGGTTGTTGTCCTTCATCGACAGCATGTGCTGGTTGCTGGCGACGGTGTTGCCGGCCTGATCCTTGAGGTCGTAGGGCAGGCGACAGGCCTGCGAGCACTCGCCGCGGTTGGCGCTGCGCCCGGTGTGGGCGTGGCTGATGTAGCACTGGCCGGAGAAGGCCACGCACAGCGCGCCGTGCACGAAGTACTCGAGCTGGCAGGTGGTGGCGGCGGCGATCTTCTTCACTTCACTGAGCGAGAGTTCGCGCGCCAGCACGATCTGCGAGAAGCCAACGTCCTGCAGGAAGCGCGCCTTGCTTGCGTCGCGGATGTCGGTCTGGGTGCTGGCGTGCAGCTGGATCGGTGGCAGGTCGAGCTCGAGCAGGCCCATGTCCTGCACGATCAGGGCGTCGACCCCTGCATCGTAGAGTTGCCAGATGAGCTTGCGCGCCGGCTCCAGTTCGGCATCGAACAAGATGGTGTTGGTGGCGACGAAGACCTCGGCGTGGTAGCGGTGGGCGTGCTGCACCAGACGGGCGATGTCCTCCACCGTGTTGTCTGCGGCCGAGCGCGCGCCGAAGGCTGGGCCGCCGATGTACACCGCATCCGCGCCATGGTGGATGGCCTCGATGCCGAAGTCGGCGGTCTTGGCGGGGGCGAGGAGTTCCAGGGTGCGGCGCGGATCGTTCATGGGCAGTGGGGATTGCAAGCGTCTGATCGCAAATGACAAGGGGCGCAATGATAACAGGCTGTCGGGATGGACCGACGGGTCACACCGGGTCGAGTCACACCGGGTCGTAGCGGCGCAGCGCCAAGGGCAGCAGCACCAGCAGACCGACCGCATCGGCCAGCCAGTCCCAGGGGTCTCCGTGGCGATGCTCGGTCATGGACTGTGCGATCTCCATTGCGCCGCCATAGGCGAGCAGACCAAGGGCGATCAGCCAGGGGTGGCGTGGCCAGGCCGCCAAAGCGAGCAGGGCGAGCCCGGCGAAGAGGATGGCATGCTCGACCTTGTCCTGCCACGAAAACAGCCTGGCGGTGTCGGGTGCCGGCATCAGTGCGAGCCAGAACACGCCCAGCAAAGCGACCACGAAAGCGAGGCGGAGCAGGTGACGAACGGAATTCAGCATGCAGGGTCCTAAAATGCGCAGTACATGGACTTGAATGGGGCGCACGTGTGGCGGAGCGCCCATCCAGAGAGGAGCAGACCGTGCCTTGTTCAGTACGTTCGCAGCGGCGAGGCCTGTGGGCACTGCGCCGAGAGGATGACTCGCCTCGATGCGGGGCGCCTCAGTGGATAGGCGCAGCGCTCGGAGGGCTTCTGGCGCTCGTGGCGATTCTGCCGGCGCAGGCGGCGGAACGAATGCTGCGTACCGAACAGGGGCGCGTCAAGCTCGTCGAAGTGGCGACGGGGCTAGAGAATCCCTGGTCGCTAGCCTTCCTTCCCGACGGGCGCATGCTGGTCACCGAGCGCCCCGGACGCCTGCGCGTCGTCACGCGCGAAGGCACCGTTTCGCCGCCACTGCCTGGCGTCCCTGCGGTGCATGCGAGGGGACAGGGCGGCTTGCTCGATGTGGTGTTGAGCCCGGACTTCGTGCAGGACCGGACCCTCTTCCTGTCCTTCGCGCAGCCGACCGACGGCGGGGCGCGTACTGCGGTGGCCCGTGCCCGGCTCGACCTCGATGCGATGCGCCTGGAGGAGGTGGAGGTCATCTTCGCCCAGAACGAAAGCCCGGGAGGGAACCTCCACTGGGGTTCGCGTCTGGTGTTCGATCGTGCAGGCAACCTGTTCGTGACGCTGGGCGACCGATATCACCTGCGCGAGCGGGCGCAGTGGCTGCAGAGCGACCTCGGCAAGGTGGTCCGCATCCGCCCCGATGGGCGTGTTCCGCAGGACAACCCCTTCGTCGGCCGCGGCGATGCGGGCGCCCATCTGTGGTCCTACGGGCACCGCAACGTGCAGGGTGCGGCGCTGCATCCGCTGACCGGCGAACTGTGGGCGCACGAGCATGGCCCGCAGGGCGGGGACGAGCTCAACAAGGTGCTTGCCGGCCGTAACTACGGCTGGCCGGTGATCACCTTCGGGCGCGAATACGTGATCGGGACCCGAATCGGCGAAGGTACGGCCCGGTCCGATGTGGAACCCCCGCTGACGCAATGGACGCCGTCGATCGCGCCCTCGGGCATGGCCTTCTACACCGGTGAGGTGTTTCCGCAATGGAAGGGGAACCTGTTTGTCGGGGCACTCAAGTTCCAGCTTGTCGCGCGCCTGGTGCTCGACGGCGATCGGGTGATCCACGAGGAGCGCATCGACATCGGCCAGCGCGTGCGCGACGTGCGCCAGGGGCCGGATGGGCATCTCTGGCTGCTCGAGGAGAGCGAGGGACGGATTCTGCGCCTGGACCCGACCTGAGCCGGGCCGGGCGCGGATACATTCAGCCCGTCTGCTTGATCGCGAGCACGGCCTGGTTGCGCAGCGTGCGCAGCAGGGCGAGTTCCTGCTCGCTGATGCGGATGTCGCCCGCGCAATCCTTGTCAGCGTAGATCAGCGCCATGGGGCGGCCCTTGATCATGAGCGGAAAGAGCACGAAGGTCCGCGAGGGGACGGATTTGCGGAACCATTCGGGGATGCGCGGCGCGATCTTCGGCTCGTCAATGTCCGAGATCAGGATGTCCACCCCCTTTGCGGTGGCCACATTGAACACGTTATCGGGATGCGCCGAGAGGCTGAAGTGCAGCTTCTTTGCGAGTTCGCCGGCGTCGGGGCCGAAGCCGAAACGGCCGGTCATGCTGTTGCTGCGTGCATCGCGCACACACAGCATCACCCGCTTGAAGCCCATGGCGCGGTACATGGTCTCGAGGATGATGCGCAGTACGTCGTTGAGCTTGAAGTCCTCGACCAGCGTGTTGCTGATGTCCTGGATGCCGGAGCTGAGCAGCGCCTGTGCGTCGGGCGCCTTGTGCCCTTGAGGTGCGCCTTCGACCGGGCCGGACTGTTCCAGCAGCACGGTACTCGGTATCTCGGTGGTGCTGGGCCTTGGTCCCTCGTCGGAGGATGCGGCCTCGACGAACTGGCGCAACTGGCGACCGATGTGGGTCTGCTTGAGGTCGAGCTGGATTACGTTGGCGAGCTCTTCGATCTCCTGTGCGGCTCCGCACAAAACCTCTCCGACCCCCTTCAGGTCGAGCGGCACGGCGTCCGAGAAGCGCTTCGTGATCGCCCGCATCGCCCGCTCGCGCTCGGCGGGCGCCAGCTGGCTGAATGCATCGCAGTACTCGTTCGCACAGGCCGCGAGGGCGCACAGCCGCTCTTCTGCGTTCTTGGCGCGGTGTGGTCGGTCAGCGGGCAGCTTCTCCATGCTGCGCTGGATGAGCTCCGGGAAACCCCAGCTGCGTGCGAGGGCGATCCCGAGCTCGTCGAAGCTTGCCCCCAGCACGCGGACGGCCGCGGCTTCCTCACTACAGCCCGCTTGCTGCATGAGGCGGCGGATGTCCTGACTCTCCTCGGGGAAGTAGAACTGGCACAGCAGGCGCCCCAGGTTGTGGAATACCGCACAGATGTATGCCTGCTCGGTCTCGCGGATGCGCAACCGTGCCGCCAGATCACGCGCGAACAGACCGGCCAGGCAGGCACGCAGGAACTCCTCGCGCAAGTGGTCGGCGTTGGCCTTGTTCTGCATGTGCTCGAACAGCAGCACGGTGATGGCGATGTTGCGCACCGCGTCGAAGCCGAGCACGACAATCGCGCGGGAAATGGTGCTGATCTGCCCGCCGCCTGCAGGGCGATACTGCGCCGAGTTCACAAGGCGGAGCAACTTGTTGGTGAGCGAGAAGTCGCGCAGGATCAGGCCGGAAAGCGTACCGACGTTCTCCGATTCACTTGAAGCGATGCGGTTGATTGCAACCACCGACTCGGAGAGGGCGGGGAAATCTCCGCGATGCTTCATGCGGCGCAGCAGGAACTCCATTGCGCCCGGGCGTGCGGCCTCGGTGCTGTCGTCGTCGACCTGGGGCGTCTGCCAGGCCTCGAGTGCGGCCTGAAACGCGTCGACGCTGCCGAAGCGCGTCTCAGGGGCAAGGGCGGCGGCCCGCAGTGCGATCGCAACCAGGGCGTCGTCGATCGGGGCTCCGCCGGGGGGGAGCGTCACCGCGTTGGTGCAGGTGTGCTCGAGCAGGCGTCGGGGGTCGGCTTCGCGGTGCACCCGTCGGCCCGAGAGCAGTTCCACGAGGAGGACGCCTGCCGCGTAGATGTCATTTTGCGGGCCGATCTCGCGCCGCTCGATGTATTCGGGTGCCATGTAGCCCGGTGTGCCCGAGAGTCCCTGGCGCGCAGAAGGATCGTCCACCCGCCGTGCGATGCCGAAATCCATGACCCGCGGCCTGCCATCCGCGTCGATGAGAATGTTGCTCGGCTTCAGGTCGCGGTGAACAATGCCTTGTGCGTGCGCTGCACCGAGGGCGGTCAGCACGCCGCGCATCAGCGTCACCGCCTCGTACGCGGGCAAGGCGCCGCGCTGGTGCATCAGCTCGGCCAGGCTGCGGCCGGGCACGTATTCGAACGCCAGGTAAGGCGTGCCGTTCTCTTCTCCCGCCTCGAACACAGGCACGATCCCCGCGTGGCGCAGACGGCTCACCGAGCGTGCCTCCGCGAGCAGGGTGGCGGTGTCGGGGCCGCGTTCGGGCGCGTAGTGCAGGGTCTTGAGCGCGACCTCGCGCTCGAGTTGCGGATCCCAGGCGAGATGTACCACGCTCTGCGCGCCTCGTCCCAGTTCGCGTCTGATCTCGAAGCGTCCGATCCTGCCTGCCATGTGCCGTCCTGAGTGGTCTTGTCGTTTTTCGTGCGCTGCGGGGCGGGGGCTCCCTGCGGCGGATCTCCGGGAGGGAGAAACTATAGCAGGCGCGTTGCGGCGTCCATGGCGTTTGCCGTCGAATGTGGCATTGACGCAAGTTTCGCCCGTGTTTGTGTAATTGTTACCCTCTCGCCTTGCCCGCAACGATGGCGCTTCACATCTTTCGTGGCATGATCGCGCAGCTTTTTTTCAGCCGCGATGGAATGCCAGCATGGAAAGTCCGTACAAGGGCAAGACCGGTTTACGCCGGATATGGAACGCCTTCAACTATTCGCGGGATGGACTCGCTGCGGCATACCGCCATGAAGACGCCTTCCGGCAGGAGATCTGGCTGGCGGTCGTTGCCATTCCGCTCGCCGTCTGGCTGGGCGAGTCGGGCCTGGAGCGCGCGCTGATGATTGGCTCGGTGCTGCTGGTGCTGGTGGTCGAGTTGCTGAACTCCGCAATCGAAGCCACGGTCGACCGTGTATCGCTGGAGCGGCATCTGCTCGCGAAGCGTGCGAAGGACGTCGGCAGCGCAGCAGTGCTGATCGCCTTGCTCAACGCTGCCGTGGTGTGGGGGTTCCTGCTCGTCGGCTGAAGTGCTCAGGCCTTCTTGGGGCCCCAACTCCGGACCGGGCCGGTGTCGATGTGCACGAAATCCGACTCCGGGTAATAGCCAACGCCACCGGCGCCCAGCGCGATTGCCGCGTCGCGCACGCGGATCGTGTCGACGCCGACCAGGCGGATGTCGATCGCCTTGCCGTCCATGTGCAGGCTGCGCTTGGCTACGCCGCCGCCGCGCGTTTTGCGCAGCATGTTGTTGGTCTTGGGGGAGCGGTAACCGGAAATGATCTCGAAGGTGTCGCCGCCGCATGCGATGCTGATTGCGTGAAGCATGTCATAGAGCCGAGGGTCCATGCGTGTAGACTCTCCGGTTCTGAAGTCTCGCAGCAACCAGTTCATGCGCTTGAGCGCAGGCTCGATGTAACCGTGGTGGTTGCGGAATGCGAGATGCAGGCGTTCTTCGGTGTGGGTGTGGCGAAAGCCGAGGTGACGTTCCGTCTTTGCCGCATGCAAGGGCGCGGCAGACAGGCCGAGCGGCAGCGCAGCAAGGCCTTTGAGGAACAGGCGGCGTTGGGGTGCGGCGTGATCCAGGATGATCTTCGACATGGATAATAAGCAATCCGAACAAGCACTTGAGCGCCGAATCCTAAACGAAAGCGGCGCCCGTTTGGGCAAAAGTTTTGTAACGCTTGCGGCCTGTAGCGTGCTGATGGTGCTTGCGGCGCAGGTACGGGCGGATGATGTGGCGTGGGCCGCGGGCGGCCCGGCTTCGGTGGATTCTGCGCCGGATGGCGCGATGGACCCGATCGCGGCGCTCATCGAGCAGCGCCTCGCGCTGCGCTCCGCGGCGGCGGATGAAACCACCGCGTTGCTGTACCTGGGGCGCGGCTATCGACCCCTATGGGGCGATCCGGAGCGTGCCTCGGCGTTGCTGTCCGCGGTCGAACAGGCTGCGACGCATGGCCTCGATCCGCAGGATTTCCGCCCGCAGCGGCTTCGCATGCTGCGCGCTGTGCCCGATGATCCGGTCGAGCGCGTGGATCGTGAGCTCGCGCTGACGGACACCTTGGCCGAGCTCGTGCGCCAACTCCGGTATGGCAAGGTGGATCCGCGCACGCTGTACCGTGAGTGGAACTACACGCCGGTGCCGAATCCGTACCAGCGCGCTGGCGAGCTGGCGCGCGTTCTCGAAGCCGCAGACCTGGGCGCCGCAATCGAAGCGCAGGCCCCCGCAGTCCCGTTGTACCGAGTCTTGCGCAGGGCGCTTGCCACCTATCAGAGCCTGGCAGCGCTGGGCGACTGGCCCAGGGTACCGGGTGGCTCCACCCTGCGCCCCGGTCAAAGCAGTGCCCGGGTACCGGCCCTGCGCGCGCGCCTTCAGGCCGACGGCGAGGAGGGGCTCGACACCGCCGACCCAGCACGCTTCGACGCGCTGCTTGCAGCGGCGGTGGAGCGTTTCCAGGAACGCCATGGGCTGGAGGCCGACGGCATCGTCGGCGCCCAGACCCTGCGCGCGCTCAACACCAGCCCTGCAGAGCGTGCGCGGCAGGTTCGTGCGAACCTCGAGCGCTTGCGCTGGGTGGCGGCCGATCTGGAGGGGGATCGGCTGTACGTGGATATCGTTGGCTACCGTGCGGACCTCGTGCTGGATGGCCGCAGCGCCTGGTCGTCGAAGGTCATCGTGGGGCGGCCGACGCGGAAGACGCCCTCGCTGCGCGACAGCGTCGTGAATCTGGTGCTCAATCCCAAATGGGTGGTGCCGCCAACCATCCTGCGCGAGGACGTGATTCCCGGCGTGGTGCACAATCCCGACTACCTGGAGAGCCACCGCATGCACGTGGTCGACCGTAGTGGTCAGGCGGTCGATCCGGCCTCGATCGACTGGAGCGGTGCACGGCGTGGCGGTTTTCCTTACATGATCGTGCAGGCGTCGGGCGCGCAGGGCTCGCTCGGTCGCATCAAGTTTTCGTTGTCCAACCGCTACGCGATCTACCTGCACGACACCAATGCGCGCGCGCTCTTCGGTCGCGCGGAGCGCGCGCTCAGCTCGGGATGCGTGCGCGTTCAGCAACCGGAAGAGCTTGCCGTGCTGTTGCTCGACGATGCCGACCACTGGGGGCCGGCGGCGCTGGCGGCGGCGCTTGACAGCGGGCGCACGCGCACGCTGCCGGTCGGGCGTGAGGTGAGGGTGTTGCTGCACTACAGCACCGCAGCGCTCGACGCTTCCGGACGCCTGCTGCTACGCAACGACATCTACGATCACGACGCCGGGATTCTGGACGCGCTGGCCGCCGGTCCGGGGGGTGGGCACTGAAGGGGGGCCTGTAGCAGCCATCCTCGTAACCTGACGGCAAGACGCGCGTAACGTCGTTGTCTCGTGCGCCGCCTATGCTGCAGCGCCATGAGAACACTCGACTACACGACCGAAGAGCTCGGAGTGGCGCCGCGGCTGCGTATCGCGCTGGTTACCGAGACTTGGCCGCCCGAGGTGAACGGTGTCGCGATGACCTTGCGGCGCATGGTCGATGGCTTGATCGAGCGCGGTCATTCGCTGCAGCTGGTGCGTCCGCGCCAGACGCCCTCCGACACGGCGCTGCGGGGTGGTGCGCTCGATGAGGTGCTGTCGCGCAGCCTGCGCTTGCCGCGCTATGAGGGGCTGAAGCTGGGGCTGCCTGCGCGTGCGCGGCTGATCCGGGAGTGGACGGTGCGCCGCCCCGACCTTGTACACGTCGCCACCGAAGGACCGCTCGGCTGGACCGCGGTCACGGCGGCGAACAAACTGCGCATTCCCGTCACGTCCGACTTTCATACGAACTTCGATCATTACAGCAGCCATTATGGAATGGCGTGGCTGCGCCAGCCGGTGGCAGCCTACCTGCGCCGCTTCCACAATCGCACCGCGATCACCTTCGTCCCCACTGCGGCACTTGCAGCCCAGTTGTCCGCGCGCGGCTACGACCGGGTCGAGGTGATCTCGCGCGGGGTCGATACCCAGCTCTACTCGCCCACGCGCCGCGACGATGCCCTGCGCCGCAGCTGGGGTCTGGCACCCGGTGCGCTCGCCGTGATGTGCGTGGGCCGTATCGCGCCCGAGAAGAATCTTGCCCTCGTGCTGCGTGCCTTCTCCGAGATCCGCCGGCAACGCCCGGACGCACGCCTGATCCTGGTCGGCGACGGCCCGCTGCGCAGCGCGCTGGCGCGCGAACATCCGCAGGTCGTGTTTGCCGGCATGCGCCACGGAGAGGATCTTGCCGCGCACTATGCCTCGGCGGATCTGTTCCTCTTCCCGAGCCAGACCGAAACCTTCGGCAACGTCACGCTCGAGGCCATGGCGAGTGGCCTGTGCGTGCTTGCGTACGACTATGCGGCGGCCTCCGAGGTAATCCGTGATCTCGGCAATGGTGGGCTTGCCACGCTGGGGGATGCGGATGGTTTCGTGGAGCGGGCGGTGCATCTGGCCTGTGCGGATGAGCTGCGTGCCCAGTTGGGTGCTGCCGCGCGCAGCAGCGCGGAGGGGATCGACTGGGAACGGGTGAACGACCGCTTTGCAGAGGCGCTGTTGCGGATCTGGCGGCCGGGGCTCGCGCCTGCGGCCGTCGCGCAGGCGCCGGCACGTGTCCGGGGAGCCGACGCCTGATGCAGAGCGTGCGCACGATCTTCATCTCCGATGTCCATCTCGGTACCCGCGCCTGTCAGGCCGAGCGCCTGCTGGCCTTTCTGAAGGAGCACGAGTCCGAGTATCTGTACCTGCTCGGAGACATCGTCGACTTCTGGGCGATGAATCGCAGCGTCCAATGGTCGTCCCTGCACAATACGGTGGTACAGAAGGTGCTGCGTCGTGCGCGGCATGGTTGCCAGGTGTTTTTCATCCCGGGAAATCATGACGAGGCCCTGCGCGAGTACGCGGGTGTCGCCTTCGGTGATATCCGCGTCGAGTCCGAGTGGATTCACGAGGGGCTGGATGGCCGCCGTTACCTTCTTGTGCATGGCGATGAATACGATCAGGTCACTCGCCACCACCGCTGGGTCGCGGTGCTGGGGGACGTCGGCTACGACACGCTGGTGCGCATCAACCTTTTGATCTCGCGCGTTCGGCGTCTGTTGCGGCGGCCCGGCTACTGGTCGCTCGCAGGCTATGCGAAGCAGAAAGTGAAGAAGGCGGTGAGCTTCATCTTCGACTTCGAGGATGCCGTGGCGCACGCGGCCTCCCTGCGCGGTGTGGATGGTGTGGTGTGCGGCCACATCCACTGGCCCGCGGATCGGCGCATCGGCAAGGTGCGCTACCTTAACTGCGGCGACTGGGTGGATACCTGCAGCGCCATCGTCGAGTATTACGACGGACGCATCGAGGTAGTGAATTGGGGTTCCGAGGCGGCGGGCATGGAGGGCGCAGCGCCCGCTCAGGCGGGGGCTGAGCCCGAGATGCGGACGCCGGCGCTGGGCGTGGCAGGCACGGACAGGCTTACTCCCGGTTCCTGAGCGCTTCGTTGTCGCGGTCGTCGCGCAGCAGGTCGATCGCGACCAGAATACCCAGCACGGCGTTGGCCAGCGCCATCAATCCGGCGACCGTGTTCGCGGTCGCCGTGAGCGGGTAGGCGCGCATCGCCCAGGTCAATGCCGCGGACAGCAGGTTCAGCACGATCAGCAGCCAGAATCGGCGGTCGTGCGGTCTCCACAGGCGGGACAGCTTCATCCTCGATGGTTCTCCATACGTGTCGCGCGAGCCGCTCGTTGCCCGGCGTGCGGTGCGCGATGGATTGTCTTCGGCAGGATCATACGCGGCGAGGTTGTCGCACAAACAGCACAATGTTTGATCGAAAGCAAATGCGAATGATTCGCGTCTGATATATCATCGCTTCCGTAAATACAGATGCAGGGCAAGCCAGCCGTCGCCAGCCAGCCCGTAACCCTACATTTCCGGAGCTTTCGATGGTTCTTCGCCTGCGCCCGCTGACCGCTGCCTTGCTCGGTCTCTCCCTGACTTCCCTTGCGACCCAGCTGCAGGCGGAAACCGTGCTCGACACGCAGCTCGTCACCGCCAAGGGCTACGCCGCCGAAGCGCTCGAGACGCCGCAGGCGGTCGAGATCCTGCGCGCCCCGGGCGCGACCGGGGCCGTGGCAGGCGAGCTGCTGCGCGGCAAGCCTGGCTTGGCGGTCCAGTCCGATGGCGCCTGGGGGCAGAACCCGGTGTTGCGCGGGCTCAAGAAGGAAAGCGTGGTGGTGATGGTCGACGGCGTGCGCATGAACTCCGCCCAACCGCAGGGCGCAATCGCCTCCTTCCTCGACCTCGGTCTGCTCGAGCGTGCCGAGGTGGTCAAGGGCCCCGGCTCGGTGCTGTACGGCAGCGGCGCGATGGGCGGGGTGGTCAATCTGATCACGCCCGACGTCGGCTTCAGCGCGGAGGAGAAGCTCGGTGGCCGCATCGGCGCGCGCTTCTCCAGCGTGGACAAGGGCGTCGCCGGGGCCGCGCTGCTGACGCGCTCCAGCGAGAACAGCGCGCTGGCGCTGGGCGTGGCCGGGCGCGACGTGGATGACTATCGCAGCCCGGACGGTCGTGAGGATCGCACCGGCTACCAGTCCGACACCCTGCTGGCGAAGTACAAGCACAAGCTGAACGAGGACCTTACGCTGCGGGTGAACTTGCAGCGGCATCAGGATGAGGATGTCTGGTATCCGGGGTCGGCGCGCACGGGCGCGGGCATCCCCGCTCCGCTCGGTACGGCCACGATCCATTCCCCCGAGCAGCGCCGCGAGCTCTACGAGCTCGGCGTGGATGCGCGCCTGGGCGAGGGTACGCTGTCGGCCGAGGTCTATCGTCAGGAGGTTTTCCGTCAGATTCGTGCGTTCTCGTCCACGCGGCAGCGCGACTACGTACGCAACGACGTGACCTTTGTGACCGATGGTGTGAAGGCGAAATATCTCTTTCCGCTGGGCGACAACCACCTGCTGACGGTGGGTGCCGATGCATGGCGTATGCGGGGCGATCCAGAGCGCTACATCGACAACAACCCCCCGGCATTCAACAACAACATGCGGAATGATCCGTTCAACAAGGGTGAGATCGAATCCGCGGGGGTGTTCGTCCAGGACGAGTTCGCGATCGGCGACACCCGCATTGTTGCGGGCGCCCGTTTTGACCGGGTGAAGGGCGATGCGGCGCGCAAGGGCATGACGCAGACGACCGGGCTTGACAAGACGGACAACAATCTTTCGTGGTCGATCGGTGCCATCCAGCCGCTGAACGACAACCTGAGCGCCTACGCCAATCTCGGTCGCGCCTATCGTGCCCCCGACATGCGTGAGCGTTTCGAGGATTCGGCGCGCGGTGACGGGTATTACCACGTTGGAAACCCCCAGCTGGATGCCGAGGTGTCCACCAGTCTGGAACTTGGTTTCAAGCAGGGTGGCGCCGGCCTGCAGTACCAGATCGCGGCCTTCTACACCCGGATCGATGACTACATTGCGGGGAGGATCACCGGGGCGAACCATCCCCAGAACGGTCTGCCTTTCAAGCTCACCGAGAACCTCGACAAGGTCTCCATTTACGGCATTGAGGGCAGTGCCAGCATGCCGGTCGGTGCCTTCGTCGCCGACGCTGGTTTCACTTGGCTGCGTGGCAAGAACCATCAGGATGATGAGCCCCTGTTCCAGATGCCTGCGCCCGAGCTGACGCTGGGGATCGGGCAGCCCGCTGAGCGTGGTTTCTGGTGGCGTGCTCAACTGCGTGCGGTCGCCGAGCAGGATCGTATCGCGACGAAATTCTCCAACGGCGCCGAGAACGCAACCGCCGGCTTCGTTACCGCGGACGCCGAGTTCGGCTGGCGTTTCGGCAAGGTCGGCGCCTTCGAGTCGGCCGGGCTGGCGGTTCAGCTGACCAACCTGGCCGACAAGCGCTATCACGAGCACCAGACCGAGGGGGTCTCGGGGAACGAACTCGCCGCGCCCGGCCGCGGTATCGCACTCAGCCTGAACGGGAGCTTCTGACATGCATGACCGCCGCCCCAGCCTCCATCACGAGGGTCACCAAGAGGGTCCGCGACGCGGCCTCCTCTTCGTGGATCGATCGGCTGCCTGCTCTGCGCGCGCAGACCGGTCCGATGCGGGGGCGGCGGCGTCCGTCCCGCCGCGGCGCGGCCTTGCGCTTCCGGCGTGGACGCGGGCGCTCATGCACGTGTGCGTGGTATGTGCCTTCCTGCTCGTGACCGGCATCGTCCACGCCCAGGCGGATAAGCTGCCCAAGCTGACCCTGGCCGGGCCTTCGGCGTCGGTGTCGAATGCGCTCATCCACATGGTCGATTCGGGCGCGCTGAACGATGTCGCCGAGGTGGTCGAGTTCGTGCCCTGGCGCGACCCTGACCAGTTGCGCGTGATGGCGCTCGACGGGCGTGCCGACGTGCTGGCCATGCCGACCAACGTTGCCGCGAATCTGTACAACCGCGGCGCCAAGCTGCAACTCATCAACGTATCGACGTGGGGCGTGCTGTGGCTGGTGTCGCGCGACCCGACGCTGAAGACGCTGGCCGACCTGCGCGGCAAGGAGCTGGCGATGCCCTTCCGCGGTGACATGCCTGACATCGTGCTGCAATTGCTTGCCGAGCAGCAGGGCATGGATGTGCGGAAAGACCTGCAGCTGCGCTACGTTGCAAGTCCGGTGGATGCGATGCAACTGCTGGTGATGCGCCGTGTTGACCACGCGCTGCTCGCCGAACCGGCAGCCTCGATGGCGCTGCGCAAGACCGGGTCCTTCCCGCTCAGCGTGGTTGCGCCCGAACTGCATCGCAGCGTGGACCTGCAGCAGGAGTGGGGCAGGGTGTTTGCTCGCGAGGCGCGCATTCCGCAGGCGGGCATCGCAGTGACGGGAGCACTGCGTGACCGGCCCGCACTGGTGGCGCGCATCGCGGCCGAGTACGCACGCTCGCTGAAGTGGTGCAAGGAGAACGCCGACGCCTGTGGCAAGGTGGTGGCGGCACGCATCGACATGCTCAGTCCAGAAGCGGTTGCGGACTCCATCGCGGTCAGCCAGCTCGAGGCGGTTCCCATTGCGGACGCGCGCGCAGAGCTGGAGTTCATGTTCGGCCACTTGGTGGCGAAGAACCCGGCGCTGGTCGGCGGCAAGCTGCCGGATGAGGGATTCTACGGTGGAGCAAGGCCGCAATGAACCTGTTGCGTGCCTGGCTGGCTGGGCTGCCTGCCTACCTGTGGAGCGGCTGGGGTGCGATCGCCAGCCTCTTTCTGCTGCTCGCCGCCTGGGAGGCGGTGAGCCTCGTTTACGGCCCGCTGGTGATGCCCGACCCGCGCTCGGCCTTCGCCACGCTGTGGGGCCTGATCGACAGCGGCGCGGCCTGGCCTGAACTGGCTGCCACCGCACGCCGCGCGCTCACCGGTTATGCGCTGTCGGTGGTCGCCGGCAGCGTCCTTGGCCTGATCGCCGGGCTGTCGATGACGGCGTCGATGATGTCGCGCCCACTTGTCACCGTGCTGATGGGCACGCCGCCGATCGCCTGGCTGGTGCTGGCAATGCTGTGGTTCGGTGCGAGCGACGGCACGCCGGTGTTCACCGTGTTCGTAGCGTCCTTTCCGGTGATCTTCATTGGTGCCCTGCAGGGCACGCGCACGCTGGACAACCAGCTCCATGGCATGGCAGAGGCCTTCCGCCTGCCGCGCCGGATGATGCTCACCGACGTCTATCTGCCGCATGTGGTCTCCTATCTGTTTCCGGCCTGGATCGCGGCGCTCGGGACGTCATGGAAGGTGGTGGTGATGGCCGAGCTGCTCGCCACACAGGACGGCGTGGGCGCCGCGCTTGCGGTGTCGCGCTCGCACCTGGATACCTCTGCCACCATGGCCTGGATCGCAGCCGTGGTCTGCCTGCTGCTCGCCGTGGAGTACCTGGTGCTGGAGCCGATCAAGCGCGAGGTCGAACGCTGGAGGATGCAGGGCGCATGAAGACACTGGCCAATCCATTCACGAGCCGAAGCCTGGGTGTGCTCGCCGTCACGGAGGGCGGCCCGGTGGAGGAGGGGGCGGCCCGATCCGCCGGTTCCGCGGGTGGCCTCTCCGCCCCGGCGCCGCGCGCCGAGTTGCGGGTGCACGACCTTGCCCACGCCTTTGCGCGCGATGAGGTGCTCTCGGGCATCCATTTCCGGGTGCGGGCGGGTGAGGTCGTCGCGCTGGTCGGGCCCTCGGGCTGTGGCAAGACTACCCTGCTTCACCTGGCCGCTGGTCTGCTGACTGTGCAGGAGGGGCGGGTGGACAACGGTTTCGCCTCGACCGCCTTCATGTTCCAGCAGCCGCGTTTGCTGCCGTGGAAGACTGCGCTCGACAACGTTGCCCTCGGCCTCAAGGCGGCGGGCGTCAAACGCGCCGAACGCCATTTCCGCGCGCGCGCGCTGGCGCTGCGTCTGGGGCTCGCGCATCGCGACCTCGACAAGTTCCCGCATCAGCTCTCGGGTGGCATGCAGAGTCGGGTGGCGCTGGCGCGTGCGCTGGTGCTCGCGCCCGAGCTGCTCCTGCTCGACGAGCCTTTCTCGGCGCTCGACGTCGGCCTCAAGGAAGAGCTCTATCGCTTGCTGCTCGACCACCAGGCCGAGCGTGGCATGGGCGTGCTGATGATCACCCATGACCTGATGGAGGCGGTGCGCTTGTCGGATGCGATTCTTGTGATGGCGCCTGAACCCGGTCGCATCGTGTGCCGTTTCGAGCTCGACCGACCCGCGGCCCGGCGCGATGACGCCTGGGTCTATCACCACACCGCCGAGTTGCTGCAGACGCCTGCGGTGCGGGAGAGCTTCGGCATGCCACCCGTGGTGGTGGTGGAAGGGTCCTCCCCCCAAGGGGCGCGCGGCGGCGTCGAACGCCCGGGCGGCGCCTCGGGCCTGCGCCTGGTGTCGCCTTCGGCGGGTCTGATCGCGGTTCAGGGCGGCAAGCGCTGTGGAGCATGAGCATGCATGAAGCGATGACGAATGCGGCGCAATCCCCGGACGATCGTCCCAGTTGGATGGCGCGGCTGGATGGATTGCCGCTGTTCATGTGCGGGTTCCGTTCCTTCTTTCTCCTCACCGCGCTTTACGCCGTGCTGGTGGTACTCGGATGGACCGGCTTTCTTGGTTTTGGATTGCCGCTGCCGGCCGTGGCGGGCGGACCTTTCGTGTGGCATGCGCACGAGCTGATGTTCGGCTTCGGGCTTGCCGCAGTGGCGGGCTTTCTGCTCACCGCGGTGCCGGAGTTCACCGCCACGCCGCCCTTTGCGCCGCGTGTGGCGCTGAACTTCGTGCTGTTGTGGCTTGCAGGCCGAGCGGCCTTCTGGCTGTCGGGCGGGCTGGCTGCGGTGACGGGGATCGAGTGGGTGGGGAATCTGCCCTCAGCGTTGTTGAATGTCGGCTTCGCATGCGCGCTGTTCGCGCTGCTCGCACCGCGTCTGTGGCGCGACCCCGAGCGTCGGCAGCTCGGCTTTCTGTGGGGGCTGCTGGCGATGGCGGTGGCGCTCGCCGGCTTCCATGTGGACGTGCTGCGTGGCGAGTATCCGATGCGCTGGGTGCTGGTGGGCCTGGGGGTGATGATGACCCTGATCGTGGTGGCGATGAGCCGAATCTCCATGCGGGTCATGAACGACGCGCTCGATGCCGAGCGCGCGCGCCGCCTGCCGGCGCGTGCGCTGCGCCACGACGAGGATGCGGAACTCGAGCTGCCGTCCTATCGTGCCCGTCCGCCGCGGCGCAATCTGGCGATCTCTGCAATCGTGCTCTACACCGCGGCGGAGTTCCTGATTCCGCAGTCCCCGATCACCGGCTGGCTCGGCCTGGGAGCAGCCGCGGCGCTGTTCAACCTGCTCAATGACTGGCATGTCGGGCGGGCGCTGTTTACACGCTGGGCCTTCATGCTCTACGCGGTGTACTGGCTCCTTGCGCTGGGCTACCTGTTGCTTGGGCTGGGGCATCTGGGCGCGCCAGTGGCCCCCAGCGCGGGGACGCATCTGCTCGCTGTGGGTGCGATGGGCTTGTCCATCTTTGCTGTGTTGTGCATTGCGGGACGTACCCATGCGGGCTATCCGCTCGACGAGCGGCCCTGGGTAGGCGCAGCTGCGGGGCTGATCGTGCTGGCAGCGCTTCTGCGTGCGGCATCAGGCCTGCCGGATACCCCGGCGGCGATGTTGCAGGGCTTGTCCGGCATGGCCTGGGTGGTGGCGTTCGTGCTGGTGAGTGTGCGGCTGGGCGTGGTGTTCGTGCGCCCGCGCGTGGATGGACTTTCGGCATGCGCGGAATATGATGAGCCGCCAGGCGTGGAGCCGGCCGCACAGGCGCAGGGCGGTGCAAGCTGACTCGCCGCATCAGGACGCAGTAGCCTGCTCGTTCAGGTACCCGCGACGCGCCAGTATCAGCACGGTGACCGCGAGCACCACCTCGATCATCCCGATGATGACGAACACGGGGGCGTAGGCCTTGGCCATGAACAGCCCGAAAAACGCGAGCAGGACGCTGCTGATCACGGGGCCTGCGGCGAAGCCGAGCGAGCCCGCCATGTTGAATGCAGCGAGCGCGCTGGCGCGGCAGTCGGTGCCCCCGTACTGGGCCGCAAGCACTAGGGACGGCGCGTACATCAGCGCGGCGATCACGCCACCGACCGCCATCGCGGTGGCGATCGATTCGCCGGGCAGGAAAGCCAGCACGGCGAGGAAGATGCCGTACAGGACGCTGCCGGTCACCATCATCAGTAGCGGATCGAGGTGCCGGGACAGGTGGCCGGCGGGGTAGGTCAGCACCGAGAAGGGCACCAGGAAGGCCGCCATCGCCAGACCGATCTGGCGCGCGTCGAAGCCGATCACCAGGCCGAGGTAGAGCGACAGCGTCGATACAATGAAGCCGACGGTGAGCCGGTCGGCAAAGGAGAATGCGAGCGGGATCAGTAACTGCCGGCGCCGGCGCAGGGTCCCGACGATCTCGGCGGCAGCCATGCGAGGGCGAGTGTGGGCGCTGTCGTGCAGACCGATGAGGCCGGCGAGTGCGAGCGCGATCGATAGCGCGCCGCCCGCCAGCGGTACCCACAGTGGATCCAGCCCGCCGACGAAGCCGCCCAATGGCGCGCCTGCTGCCACCCCCAGACTGATGGAGGCCCCGACTGCGCCCATGCGTGCTCCGAGTCCGGCTTTTCCGGCGTGGTCGGCGCCGAGCGCCATCAGCAGGGACAGCGCAGACATGTGCGCGAAACCCTCGAGAAAGCGAAGGGCGAGCAGCACCCCGTAGTGCTCGGTGTTCGCATATGCCCATGCGATGCCGAGCAGGGTGGCCCCGTTGATCGAGAGCGCCGCGACGGCGAGGCCTTTGCGTCGCCCCAGACGGTCCGAAAGCAGGCCAGCGATCGGCGCGCCAAGGAGTGCGCCGATCATGTTGATCGACATGAAAAGATGGCTGGCGAACTGTCCCAGGCCGGGGAAGCGCTGCGCGGTGAAATCGGGCAGCACGGGCACCATTGCCGTGACCGGAAGCATCAGGCCAAAGAGCAGCAGAAGGGGAAGGTGTTGTGGACCGATCATGCTTGGAAGGCCAGGCGCCTGATGATGCTGGGGCGCGGATTTTCGGGAGAAGGCGATGATACGACGGACTGTGGCGCAAGGATCGGGCTGGGGGCGTACAAGGGCCTGTGTCCCCGGCTGAGGGCGCGCCAGGCGCTCACAGGGCGAAGAAGCGGTGCCGCGTGTCGTCCGGGATCTCCATGCCGGTGTGGCGCGCGCGCTGCAGCAACTCCCAGTAATAGCGGTAGGAGGCGCGGTCGTGCAGTCGGCCCTGGTGCTGGATCGGCCCCCACTCGGCGTCCTGCGCTGCCCCCAGGATTGCTGCGGCTTCAGTCACCTCGGTGAAGTCGGGCTGCATGGCGGCGATGATCGGGAGGATCTGGTTGGGGTGAATGCTCCACATGCGCAGGTAGCCGAACTCGCGCCGTGCGCGCTCGGCGTCGTGGCGGATCACGGCCACGTCCTGGAGTTCGGTGGTGACGTTGTGCGAGGGCACCACGCCATTGGCGAGTGCTGCCGCGGCGATGTCGGCCTTTGCACGCACGATGAGCGGGTGCTCGAACTGTCCCGGACTCTTCATCGCACTGCCCGGGATAGCGCCATGGTGGCCGGAGACGAAGTCCATGAGGCCGAAGTCGAGTGACTCGACGCCGTCGAGTGCCGCGATGTCCCAGGCTTCGCGCAGGGCGCCATGGGTTTCGATCAGCACATGGACGGGCAACGCGCGCTGGAGACCGCACGCAGCTTCGATGCGGCGCAGTTCGTCGATCTGCGCCGCAGCATCGGCGGCCGAGCGCACCTTGGGGATCGTCACGAAGGCCAGGCGGCGGCCAGCACCACCGACCAGGATCTCGAGGTCGCTTTGCCAGTGGCCGTGCGTAATGTCATGGATGCGTGCGCCGACCCGTCCGAAATGGTTGTCTGCGCCATTCACGACCTCGACCACCATGCGTGCGTGCTCGGCTTCGGCCCCCGCGCGCGCGCCGTCCTCGCAGTCGCATGTAATGTCGAACACCGGGCCCAGTTCCTGCTGCAGCTTCAGCGCCTTCAACATCAGCTTCTCGGCGCCGGCGTAGTGGTCCACGGCGGGCAGGGCGGGGAAGGGCTTCTCGCCGGCGAACAGAACCTGGTCCGGGTGTAGCGGCATCGGGGTCTCCTTGGCGGGCAGGCTTCGCGCGTTCTCGGCGCTGCCGGCCACAATGAAAAAAGGGCCACCGGATTCTACCCCGTGGCCCTTTCTCCGTCGCGGCAAGGCGCGGCGGTTGTGCTTACTTGAGCATGTCGGCGACGGCCGCGCGCTCTTCCTCGAGTTCCTTCAGGGTGATGTTGATCTTGCCCTGCGAGTACTCGTCGATCTCCAGGCCCTGGATGATCTTGAACTGGCCGTCCTTGCACTCGCACGGGAAGCCGAACACGACGCCTTCGGGGATGCCGTAGGAGCCGTCGGACGGAACGCCCATGGTGACCCAGTCGTTCGAGCCGAGTACCCAGTCATGCACGTGGTCGATGGCGGCGTTGGCAGCCGATGCCGCCGACGAAAGACCGCGCGCCTCGATGATGGCGGCGCCGCGCTTGCCAACCGTGGGCAGGAACACGTCATTGTTCCAGGCATGGTCGTTGATCAGCGCCTTGACGCTGTCGCCGTTGGACTCGCAAAAGCGGTAGTCGGCGTACATCGAGGGCGAGTGGTTGCCCCACACGACCATCTTCTTCAGCGAGGACACTGCACGGCCGGACTTGGCGGCGAGCTGCGACAGCGCGCGGTTGTGGTCCAGGCGCAGCATGCCGTGGTAGTTGGCCGGGTTGGTGCGGCCGACCTTGATCGCGGCAGCGCGGGCGATGTAGGCGTTGGTGTTGCATGGGTTGCCCACGACCAGCACGCGCACGTCTTCCTTGGCGTTCTCGGCGATGGCCTTGCCCTGGACGGTGAAGATCGCGCCGTTGGCGGTCAGCAGGTCGGCACGCTCCATGCCGGGGCCGCGCGGGCGGGCGCCGACCAGCAGGCAGACGTCGGCGTCCTTGAAGGCGACGTTGGGGTCGTCGGTGGCGACCATGCCCGCGAGCAGCGGGAAAGCGCAGTCTTCCAGTTCCATCATGACGCCCTTGACGGCCTTCTGGGCCTGGGGCAAGTCGAGCAACTGAAGGATGACGGGCTGGTCCTTGCCCAGCATCTCGCCGCTGGCGATACGGAACAGCAGGCTGTAGCCGATCTGGCCGGCAGCGCCGGTGACAGCAACGCGCATGGGGGCTTTGCTCATATGATTACTCCCTCGAGTGAGACGGTCTTGGATGAACTGGAACCTGGCCCGATGCCACCGCGCCGGGCGGTACCTGACTCTGGCGTGACGGAACCCCGACAGGCGCGGGGATACTAAAGACTTGTCCGGAGCATGTCAAATGGCATCTTATGTCTTATATAAGACATAAGACCGAGGATAGACGATTTGGAATTTTTGTGCTCAAATGCGCGCATGTCACACGAATCGCCCACCTTCAGCCCGCTTTACCGACAGATCAAGGCCTTGATTCTTCAGGCGCTTGAGGCGGGTGAGTGGCGTCCGGGTCAGGCAATCCCGAGCGAGCAGGAACTCGCCCAGCGCTTCAGCGTATCGCAGGGCACGGTACGCAAGGCGATTGATGAGATGGCGGCCGACAACCTTCTCGTACGCAAGCAGGGCAAGGGTACGTTCGTTGCGTCGCACAATGATCCGCGCGCGCTGTTCCGCTTCCTGCGTCTGGTGCCGCTGGATGGTGACCTCTCTCATCCGCAGAGCCTTCCTCTCGATTGCTGGCGCGCAAAGGCGGGTCAGGAAGCCTCGCGAATGCTCGCGATCGAGCCCGGCGCGCCGATCATCATCGTGCGCCGCTTGCTGCGCTTCACCAATCGACCGGTGGTGATCGACGAGATCTATCTGCCGGGTGACGTGTTCCAGGGGCTTTCCGCCGAGACCCTGCAGGGCTGGCATGGCTCTCTTTATAGTCTGTTCGAGACCCGCTTCGGTGTGCGCATGCTCCGTGCCCAGGAGCGCATCCGTGCGGTTGCGGCCGATCGCGGCGCGAGCGAGGCACTGCAGGTCGCCGAGGGAACGCCGTTGCTGTCGGTGGAGCGGGTGACCTACACGTATGGCGACAAGCCTGTGGAGTGGCGGCGCGGGCTGTATTCGACGGCAGAGCATTTTTATCTGAACGAATTGAATTGACGTGATCGAGGGTGCCGAGAGGCAGGTCGACGGCGCTATAATTATGGCTTTAACGGAGTCCGCGGCGGGTGTTCGTCGCACATGCAGAGGGGAGTCTTCATGTCAGAAGTGACAGTGCGCAAACAAAGGCCGAAATACCTGGCCTTGAATGAGATCCGGCTGCCGTTGCCGGGCATCGTGTCGATCCTTCATCGGGTCAGCGGCGTGGGCATCTTCCTGATGCTGCCGTTCCTGCTGTATCTGCTGGATCGCAGCCTGGGTTCGCCGGAAACCTTCGAGACCTTCGCTGCGGTGGTCGATAACTGGTTCATCAAGCTCGTGCTGTTCGGCTTGCTCTGGGCGTACCTGCACCACTTCTGTGCCGGCATCCGCTTCCTGATGCTCGACATGCACAAGGGCGTCGATCTCGAGCCTGCCCGCAAGTCTTCGAAAATCGTTCTGGCCGTGAGCCTCACGCTCACCGTGATCATCGGGGTGGTTCTATGGTGAAGCAACGTATTGTCGTCGGCGCGCATTACGGTCTGAAGGACTGGATCGCGCAGCGTGCAACCGCGGTTTACATGGCGGTCTACACGATCATCTTCGCGCTCTGTGCATTCAGTCTGCGTGAGCTGAACTTCGAAGAATGGTCCGGGCTGTTCTCCCATGGCCTGTTCAAGTTCCTCAGCTTCCTGTTCTTCCTGTCGGTGTTCTATCACGCGTGGATCGGTGTCCGCGACCTGTGGATGGACTACATCAAGCCGACCGGTGTGCGCCTGGCGCTGCACCTCATCACCATTTTCCTGCTCGTCGGCTATGCCGGCTGGGCTGCACAGATCCTGTGGAGGCTCTAAGCGTGAACGTCGCGAAGCGTACCTTTGATGCGGTCATCGTGGGCGCCGGCGGTGCCGGCCTGCGTGCGGCCCTGCAACTCTCCGAAGCTGGCCTCAAGACCGCCGTGCTGACCAAGGTCTTTCCGACCCGTTCGCACACCGTCGCCGCCCAGGGTGGTGTGGCGGCCTCGCTCGGCAACTCGACCGAGGACAACTGGCACTGGCACATGTACGACACCGTCAAGGGGTCGGACTGGCTGGGCGACCAGGATGCGATCGAGTTCATGTGCAAGAAGGCGAACGAAGTCGTCATCGAACTCGAGCACTACGGCATGCCGTTCGACCGTACCGACAACGGCAAGATCTATCAGCGCCCGTTCGGTGGCCACTCGATGAACTACGGTCAGGCGCCCGTAATGCGCTCCTGTGCCGCAGCCGACCGTACCGGCCACGCCATGCTGCACGCGCTGTACCAGCGCAACGTGCGCGCGAACACCCAGTTCTTCGTCGAGTGGATGGCGCTCGACCTGATCCGTGACGCCGACGGCGACGTGCTGGGTGTGACCGCGATGGAAATGGAGACCGGTGAGGTCTCGATCTTCCATGCCAAGGCCACCATTTTCGCAACCGGTGGTGCCGGCCGCATCTACCACTCCTCGACCAACGCCTTCATCAACACCGGTGATGGCGTGGGCATGGCGGCGCGCGCCGGCATCCCGCTGGAAGACATGGAGTTCTGGCAGTTCCACCCGACCGGCGTGGCTGGCGCGGGCGTGCTCATCACCGAAGGTGTGCGCGGAGAAGGCGGCATCCTGCGCAACGCCCAGGGCGAGCGCTTCATGGAGCGCTATGCGCCCAACCTGAAGGACCTCGCCTCCCGCGACGTCGTTTCGCGCGCCATGACCACCGAGATCAACGAAGGCCGTGGTTGCGGTCCGGACAAGGATCACGTGCTGCTCGACATCACGCACCTTGCGCCCGACACGATCATGAAGCGTCTGCCCGGAATCCGCGAGATCGCGATTCAGTTCGCCGGCGTCGATCCGATCAAGGCCCCGATCCCGGTCGTGCCGACCTGCCACTATCAGATGGGCGGTATCCCGACCAATTACAAGGGCCAGGTCGTGGTGCCGAAGGACGGCAACCCGAACAGCCCGGTGGCCGGCTTCTACGCCGCCGGCGAGTGCGCCTGCGCCTCGGTGCACGGCGCCAACCGTCTGGGCACCAACTCGCTTCTAGACCTGCTGGTGTTCGGCAAGTCGGCGGGCGAGACGGTGGTCGAGGACTTCCAGTCCGGCCAGCTCAAGCTCAAGCCGCTGCCCGCCGATGCCGCCGACTTCTCGCTGTCGCGTATCGCGCGTCTCGAAGGCCAGGCCAACGGCGAGAGCGTATTCGATGTCGGCGCCGAGATGCGCCGCACGATGCAGAAGCACGCCGGCGTGTTCCGCTTCGACAACCTGCTCAAGGAAGGCGTGCAGAAGATCGGCGAGGTCGCCGAGCGCGCCAAGCGCACCGGCATCCAGGACAAGTCCAAGGTCTGGAACGTCGCCCGCATGGAGGCCCTGGAGCTCGACAACCTGATCGAGGTCGCGCGCGCCACGATGGTTTCGGCCGAAGCCCGCAAGGAGTCGCGTGGCGCCCACGTGCGCGACGATGCACCGGATACGGCGGAGAACCCCAACGGCCGCGATGACGCCAACTGGCTGAAGCACACCCTGTGGTACAGCGAAGGCAATCGCCTCGACTACAAACCGGTGAACCTCAAGCCGCTGTCCGACGACGTCGAGCCGATCGCGCTCGCCAAGCGCACTTATTGATCAGCGTGATGAGCGCACGGGAGAAACATACATGACCAAGCGTACCGTTCAATTCAAGATCTACCGCTACGATCCGGACAAGGACGAGAAGCCCTACATGCAGGACATCTCGGTCGAGCTCGAGGCTTCCGACAAGAAGTTGCTCGACGCCCTGATGCGCCTGCGTGCAAAGGACGACTCGATGTCCTTCCGTCGCTCCTGCCGAGAAGGCGTGTGCGGCTCGGATGCGATGAACATCAACGGCAAGAACGGTCTGGCCTGCCTGACCGACATCGACGACCTGCAGCAGCCGATCACGCTGCGTCCGCTGCCGGGCCTGCCGGTCATCCGCGATCTGATCGTGGACATGACGCAGTTCTTCAAGCAGTACCACTCGATCAAGCCCTACCTGGTCAATAACGACCCGGCGCCCGAGCGCGAGCGTCTGCAGACGCCCGAAGACCGCGAAGAGCTCAACGGCCTGTACGAGTGCATCCTGTGTGCGTGCTGCTCCACGTCCTGCCCGTCGTTCTGGTGGAACCCGGACAAGTTCGTCGGTCCGGCGGGCCTGCTCGCGGCCTACCGCTTCCTGGCCGACACGCGCGACCAGGATACGAATGCACGCCTCGACAACCTCGAGGATCCGTACCGTCTGTTCCGCTGCCACACCATCATGAACTGCGTCGATGTCTGTCCGAAGGGTCTGAACCCGACCCGCGCGATCGGCAAGATCAAGGACATGATGGTTCGCCGCGCGATCTAAGGGCAGGCGAGCGGCATGACCATCAACAGGGGGCGCGTGCGCTGGCAGTGCAGACGGGCGTTGCTTGAGCTCGATCTGGTGTTCACGCGCTTTCTCGAAAAGCATTTCGATCGTCTGACCGACGATCAGGTGGCGGATCTGGACGACCTGCTGCGCTGCGACGACTACGACCTCTGGGCGTGGGTCAATGGCAGCAAGGCATGTGAGAACGACCGCTGGAAGGAGATGATCGGGCTGCTGCGTCAGGGGTGATGCGGCAGCACCGGTCCCACGAGACCAAAGGCAGTTAAACCGGCAAGTAGAAGGGACGATCTATGAGCACTGAACGCACTGCAACCCTTACCGTCGATGGCAAGACCGTCGAATTTCCGGTCATGACCGGCACCCATGGCAATGATGTCATCGACATCCGCACGCTTGGTGCCAAGACCGGCCTCTTCACCTACGACTCCGGCTTCCTCTCCACCGCGAGCTGCAAGTCGAAGATCACCTTCATCGACGGTGACAAGGGCGAACTGCTCTATCGTGGCTTCCCGATCGAACAGCTGGCCGAGAAGTGCAACTTCCTCGAAGTCGCCTACCTGCTCAAGAACGGTGAACTCCCGAACGCGACCCAGAAGACCGCGTTCGAGAACACCATCAAGAACCACACGATGCTGCACGACCAGATGACCAAGTTCTACTCGGGCTTCCGTCGTGACGCACATCCGATGGCGGTCATGGTCGGTGTGGTGGGTGCGCTGTCGGCCTTCTACCACGAGGCGATGGACTTCTCCGACGCCGAGCACCGCAGCGTCTCGATCAACCGTCTGATCGCCAAGCTGCCGACCATCGTTGCAATGGCCTACAAGTACAACAAGGGCGAGCCCTTCATGTACCCGCGCAACGACCTCGACTACACCGCGAACTTCATGCACATGATGTTCGGCACCCCGTGCGAGAAGTACGAGCCGAACCCGGTGCTGGTGCGCGCGCTCGACGTCATCTTCACGCTGCACGCCGACCATGAGCAGAACGCCTCGACCTCGACGGTCCGTCTGGCTGGCTCCTCGGGTGCCAACCCCTTCGCCTGCATCTCGGCCGGTATTGCCTGCCTGTGGGGTCCGGCGCACGGCGGCGCGAACGAGGCCTGCCTGAACATGCTGGAAGAGATCGGCGACGTTTCGCGCGTCGGTGAGTACATCAAGCGTGCCAAGGACAAGAACGACAGCTTCAAGCTGATGGGCTTCGGTCACCGTGTGTACAAGAATTTCGACCCGCGCGCCAAGCTGATGGGCAAGGTCTGCTCCGACGTGCTGGGTGAACTCGGCCTCGAGAACGACCGCCTGTTCAAGCTGGCCAAGGAACTCGAGAAGATCGCGCTGGAAGACGAATACTTCGTCGAGAAGAAGCTCTATCCGAACGTCGACTTCTACTCGGGCATCGTGCAGAAGGCGCTGGGCATCCCGACCTCCATGTTCACCTGCATCTTTGCGCTGGCGCGCACGGTGGGCTGGATCACCCAGTGGGAAGAGATGATCACGGATTCCGAGTACAAGATCGGCCGTCCGCGTCAGCTCTACGTTGGCGCGGCTCGCCGCGACGTGCCGGATCTCGCACAGCGTCCGTAAGAGGCGATGAAGAGGGGAGAGGGGCTTCGCCGACTCTGAGCCTACGGGGTGGCTGCGTGTGCGCGGTCATCCCGTTTTTCCTTCAGGGTGGCATCGAGCAGACCCCCGACACTGCAGCCCCGTCGATCGGGGCAACCGTACATAACAGGTGGCTTTCATCATGATGAAGCAACTCGAACAGACTTCGCACTTGTTCGGCTCCAACGCGCCGTTCATCGAAGAGCAATACGAGAACTATCTTGCCGACCCGGCGTCGGTGTCCGAAGAGTGGCGTGAGTATTTCGACAAGCTGCAGGCCCAAGGGGGCGCTGCGCAGCGTGATGTCGCGCACGGTCCGATCATCGCGGCCTTCGAGCAGATGGCCAAACGTGGCCCGGTACGCACCATCGTGTCGGGCGCCGGCGAGGACAAGCAGCAGGTGTCCGTGCTGCAGCTGATCAACGCCTACCGCTTCCTCGGCAACCGCTGGGCGAATCTTGACCCGCTCAAGCGCACCGAGCGTCCGCAGATCGCCGAGCTGGAGCCGTCCTACTACGGCTTCACCGAGGCGGATCTCTCCAAGAACTTCAACGTCGGTTCCTTCCACGGCTTCTCGACCGAGCACGCCAGCCTGCGCGAGATCCTCGAAGCGCTGCGTCAGACGTACTGCAGCTCGATCGGCGCCGAATACATGTACATGACCGACATCGGTCAAAAGCGCTGGATCCAGAGTCGTCTGGAAAGCGTTCGCGGTACCGCGAAGTACTCGGCGGAGATGAAGAAGCGCATCCTCGAGCGGACCACGGCCGCCGAGACCCTGGAGCGTTACCTGCACACCCGCTACGTCGGCCAGAAGCGATTCTCGCTCGAAGGCGGCGAGTCGACCATCGTGGCGATGGACGAACTGATCCGCGTTGCCGGCAGTCTCGGTGTGGCCGAGACGGTGATCGGCATGGCCCACCGCGGCCGCCTCAACGTACTGGTCAACACCCTTGGCAAATCGCCCTCGATGCTGTTCTCGGAGTTCGAAGGCAAGGCACTGGCCGATCTCACTGCGGGTGACGTCAAGTACCACATGGGCTTCTCGAGCGACGTCATGACGCCGGGCGGCCCGATGCACCTGACGCTCGCGTTCAACCCGTCGCACCTCGAGATCATCAACCCGGTGGTCGAGGGCTCGGTATATGCGCGCCAGGTGCGCCGTGGCGACACCGCCAAGGGCCAGGTCCTGCCGGTGCTCATCCACGGCGACTCGGCGGTGGCTGGCCAGGGTGTCAACCAGGAGATGCTGAACTTCTCGCAGACCCGTGGTTATGGCACCGGCGGCACGGTGCACCTGGTGGTGAACAACCAGATCGGCTTCACCACCTCCGACCCGCGCGACTACCGCTCCTCGCTGTACTGCACCGACATCTTCAAGATGGTCGAGGCGCCGATCTTCCACGTGAACGGCGACGATCCCGAGGCCGTGGCCTTCGTGACCGCGCTGGCCGTGGAGTTCCGTCAGGAGTTCAAGAAGGACGTCGTGGTCGACATCATCTGCTTCCGCAAGCTCGGCCACAACGAGCAGGATGAGCCGATGGTGACCCAGCCGCTGATGTACCGCACCATCCAGAAGCACCCGGGCACCCGCAAGCTCTACGCCGACCGTCTGGTGGCCGAGGGCACGCTGAAGAACGAGGAGCCCGACCAGATGATCGCCGAGTACCGCGAGCACCTGGACAAGGGCGAGCTGCTGTACAACCCGGTGCTGTCCGGTCATAACCGCCAGTTCGCGGTCGACTGGACGCCGTACCTTAAGCAGCCCTACACCGACGAGGCCGATACCAGCATCCCGGTGCAGGAGATCAAGCGTCTGGCCGAGCGTCTGACCGCCGTGCCCGCGAGCTTCACCTTGCACTCGCGCGTCAAGAAGATCATCGACGACCGTGCCGCGATGGGTCGAGGTGACCTGCCGCTCGACTGGGGCATGGGCGAGAACCTCGCCTACGCCAGTCTGCTGGCGCAGGGCTACGGCGTGCGGATCTCCGGTGAGGACGTCGGTCGTGGCACCTTCTTCCACCGCCATGCTGTGTTGCACGACCAGAAGCGCGAGCGTTGGGACGAGGGCAACTACAAGCCGCTCGACCACATCCAGGACGGCCAGGCGCGCTTCCAGTGCTTCGACTCGGTGCTGTCCGAAGAGGGCGTGCTTGCCTTCGAATACGGTTACTCCACCACCGAGCCGAACGAGCTTGTGGTGTGGGAAGCCCAGTTCGGCGACTTCGTCAACGGCGCCCAGGTGGTGCTCGACCAGTTCATCAGCTCCGGCGAGGCGAAGTGGGGCCGTCTGTGCGGCTTGACGCTGATGCTGCCGCACGGCTACGAAGGACAGGGGCCCGAGCACTCGTCGGCGCGTCTCGAGCGTTACATGAACAACGCCGCGGAGCACAACTGGCAGATCTGCGTGCCGACCACGCCGGCGCAGATCTTCCACCTGCTACGTCGCCAGATGCTGCGCAAGCTGCGCAAGCCGCTGATCATCATCACGCCGAAGTCGCTGCTGCGTCACAAGGAAGCGATCTCGTCGATGGACGAGCTCGCCAGCGGCCGTTTCCAGACGGTGATTCCCGAGGTCGAGCAGCTCGACGCCAAGAAGGTCAAGCGTGTCGTGCTCTGCCAGGGCAAGATCTACTACGAACTGCTGGCGCATCGTCGCGAGAACAAGATCACCGACACCGCGCTGGTGCGTATCGAGCAGCTGTATCCCTTCCCGGTGGAGGAGTTCACCAAGGCGATCAACCAGTTCCCGAACGCCAAGGAAGTGGTCTGGTGCCAGGAAGAGCCTCGCAACCAAGGGGCGTGGTACTGGCTCGCCTCGCGTCAGCACCTGGTCAACGTGCTCGGCACCAAGCGCCGTCTGCTGCTCGTCAGCCGTCCGGCTGCGGCGTCGCCGGCCGTGGGCTATTACGCCGTGCATAATGCACAACAGAAGGGCGTCATCGAAAACGCCTTCGGTCCGATCAAGGACACCACGCCGCAGTCCCCGAACTGAACGCACACCTAGGGAGAGATATTCATGCTGATCGAAGTCAAAGTACCGCAGCTGTCCGAGTCCGTTTCCGAGGCCACGCTGGTCACCTGGCACAAGAAGGAAGGCGAGGCCGTCTCGCGCGACGAGAACCTGATCGACATCGAGACCGACAAGGTCGTGCTCGAGACCCCCGCGCCGGCCGACGGCGTGCTGGTCAAGATCATCAAGCAGGGCGGTGACACCGTCGCGTCGGGCGAGTTGATCGCCCAGATCGACACCGAAGCCAAGGCCGCCGCCGGTGCAGCGCCGGCCGCCGAGCCGGCCCCGGCGGTCACTCCGCCGCCGGCTGCTGCGGCCTCGTCGGCTGCCGGCGCCGCCAGCCCGGCCGCGCGCAAGATCCTCGACGAGAAGGGCATCGCTTCCGCGGACGTGGCCGGTACCGGCCGTGGCGGGCGCGTGACCAAGGAAGACGCGGTTGCGGCGCAGTCCAAGCCTGCTGCCGCTGCAGCACCGGCCGTGATCGCGGCCGTTGGTGACCGTGCCGAAGAGCGCGTGCCGATGACCCGCCTGCGTGCCCGTATCGCCGAGCGCCTGCTGCAGTCGAAGAACGAGAACGCCATCCTGACCACGTTCAACGAAGTGAACATGGCGCCGGTCATGGCCCTGCGCAAGCAGTACGGTGACAAGTTCGAGAAGGCGCACGGCGTGCGCCTGGGCTTCATGGGCTTCTTCGTCAAGGCTGCCGTGGCCGCGCTGAAGAAATTCCCGATCCTCAACGCCTCGGTCGATGGCAACGACATCGTCTACCACGGCTACATCGACATCGGCATTGCGGTCGGTTCGCCGCGCGGCCTGGTGGTGCCGATCCTGCGCAACGCCGAGTCCATGTCGATCGCCGAGATCGAGCTCAAGATTGCCGAGTTCGGCCAGAAGGCCAAGGACGGCAAGCTGTCGCTGGAGGAACTGTCCGGCGGCACCTTCTCGATCTCCAACGGCGGTGTGTTCGGCTCGATGATGTCCACCCCGATCATCAACCCGCCGCAGTCGGCCATCCTCGGCATCCACGCCACCAAGGACCGTGCCGTGGTCGAGAACGGGCAGGTCGTCGTGCGCCCGATCAACTACCTGGCCATGTCCTACGACCATCGCATCATCGACGGTCGCGAGGCCGTGCTCGGCCTGGTGACGATGAAGGAAGCGCTGGAAGATCCGGCTCGCCTGATCCTCGACGTCTGATCGCAACGCACAGGGGCGCGTCACGCCGCCGGGCTTCTCGCCCGCGCGGCGGGGCAGCGCCCCGTTTTCCTGAAGGGAGAGATGAATGTCCAAAGAATTCGACGTCCTCGTCATCGGCGGCGGCCCCGGCGGCTATGTCGCGGCCATCCGTGCGGCGCAGCTCGGCTTCAAGACCGCGTGCTGCGAATCCAACCCCTATGCAGACCCCAAGGGTGAGCCCCGCCTCGGCGGCACCTGCCTGAACGTCGGCTGCATCCCGTCCAAGGCGCTGCTGCACACCTCGCACCTGTTCGAGGAAGCCGGCCACGCCTTCGAAGGCCAGGGCATCAGCGTCGGCACGCCCAAGATCGACGTGCCCAAGATGATCGCGCGCAAGTCGGGCATCGTCGACCAGCTCACCGGCGGCATCAAGGGCCTGTTCAAGAAGAACAAGGTCACCCTGCTCAACGGCCATGGTTCGTTCGTCGGCAAGGCGGACGCGGGCTGGCAGCTCAAGGTGGGCGACGAGACCGTGACCGCGAAGCAGGTCATCGTCGCCACCGGCTCGGCCCCACGCCACCTGCCGGGCATTCCGGTCGACAACAAGATCGTGTGTGACAACGTCGGTGCGCTCGACATCGACGCGGTGCCGAAGAAGCTCGCCGTGATTGGTGCCGGCGTCATCGGTCTGGAGATGGGCTCGGTGTGGCGCCGCGTGGGTGCGGATGTCACCGTGCTCGAAGCCATGCCCGACTTCCTCGCGGCGGCGGACCAGGACGTGGCCAAGGAAGCGCTCAAGGTCTTCACCAAGCAGGGCCTCAAGATCAACCTCGGCGTCACCATCGGTGAGGTCAAGATCGGCAAGAAGGGCGTCACCATCGCCTACAAGGACAAGGACGGTGCTGACCAGAAGCTGGAAGCCGACCGCCTGATCGTGTCGGTGGGCCGCGTGCCCAACACCGAAGGCCTGAACTCCGAGGCGGTCGGTCTCAAGGTGACCGAGCGCGGCATGATCGAGGTCGATGACCATTGCCGCACCAACCTGCCCGGTGTGTGGGCGGTGGGCGACGTGGTGCGCGGCCCGATGCTGGCGCACAAGGCGATGGAAGAGGCCGTCATGGTTGCTGAACTGATGGCGGGTCAGGCCGGGCACTGCAATTTCGACACCGTGCCCTGGGTCATCTACACCAGCCCCGAGATCGCCTGGGTCGGCAAGACCGAGCAGCAGCTCAAGGCCGCCGGCGTGGCGTACAAGGTCGGCAAGATCCCGTTCCTCGCCAACGGTCGCGCGCTTGGCATGGGCGATCCGACCGGCTTCGTCAAGATGCTGGCCGACGCCAACACCGACCGCATCCTCGGCGTGCACATCATCGGCGCCAACGCTTCGGAGCTGATCTCCGAAGCCGTGGTGGCGATGGAGTTCGCCGGCTGCTCGGAAGACCTGGCGCGCATCTGCCACGCCCACCCGACGCTCTCGGAAGTGGTGCACGAGGCCGCGCTCGCCTGCGACAAGCGCCCGCTGCACTTCTGAGCGAAGCGCAAGGCGTGAGGGGTGAGGTGCGGGGTCTCTCGCACCCACCCCTTTTCGCGTCAACCTGCAGCTCTCCGATCAACGCTTCTGACCGATTCTCATGCCCCATCGCATCCTGAACGTTCCCCAGCACGGGATGATCGACGCCTACGAGGCCCAACTCAAGACGCGCGGCTTCCAGTCCGACCCCGCCCAGCGCGCCGCCGCCCAGCGCCTGCAGGGGCTGTACACCGAACTCGTCGGCTTCAAGGTCGCCCGCCAGGGCAGCCGCCTGAAGCAGTTCCTGAACAAGCCGAAGATGCCGCGCAGCGTGTATTTCTGGGGTGGCGTGGGGCGCGGCAAGAGCTTCCTGATGGACTGCTTCTACGACTCGGTGCCATATCGCCGCAAGCGCCGGGTCCACTTCCACGCCTTCATGCAGGAGGTGCAGAACGACCTGCGCAAGTTCAACAACGCGCCCGATCCGCTGCAGAAGGTCGCCGACCGTATCGCCGAGCACACCCGCCTGTTGTGCTTCGACGAGTTCCACGTGTCCGACATCGCCGACGCGATGATCCTAGGGCGTCTGCTCGACGCGCTCTTCGACCGCGGCGTGATTTTCGTGATGACCTCGAACTATCCGCCCGACGGCCTCTATCCCAACGGCCTGATGCGCATCAACTTCCTGCCCACGATCGAGAAGATCAAGCAGCGCTTCGACGTCATCGAGGTCGATCACGGAACCGACTACCGCCTGCGCACGCTGGAGAAGATGGAGATCTACCTGGTCCCGCACAGCGCCGCGGCCGAGGCCAAGATGGCGGAGGACTTCCGCCGCCTCGCCGCCACCGAGGGCCGGCCGGGCCAGATCGAGATCCTGGGTCGCAGCCTTCCGGTGGTGCGGCATGCTCCGGGGGTGATCTGGTTCGACTTCGCCACGCTGTGCGGCGGACCGCGCTCGCAGAACGACTATCTGGAGATCGCGCGCGAGCATCACACGTTGATCCTCTCCGACGTGCCGAAGATGCTTGTTGGCAACGCCTCCGAGGCACGCCGCTTCACCTGGCTGATCGACGTGCTCTACGACCATCGCGTCAAGCTCATCATGAGTGCCGCCGTCGAGGCTCACGACCTCTACACCGAGGGCCACAACGCCCACGAGTTCGTGCGCACGGTCAGTCGCCTGATCGAGATGCGCACCCGCGACTACCTGGCCGAGGCGCACCGGACGGAGTGAGGCGGGCCTCATCGCACGCATGGGGCTCGGGAGCCGGCGCGCGGCAGAGGGGCGTCGGCCTGTCGAGCCACCTCGGTCGCGTGTTACAATTGCGCAAATATAAATGACCGTCGTAACAGGCGGTCTGCTTTTTCTGGCTGCCGATGCGGCCGGCCGGCGGCTTGGCGCATTCTCGCAAGCGCCGCCTGCGACGGCCTTGTGGGCGCCGATCCGACGCCCGAACCGCAGGCCTTTTCGGGCAAGCGCCGGTTCCGACAATCCCGACTTCAAGGAGCCCAGCTGTGACGCAAAAGCTCACGGCCTTCCTCGCGTTCGTGTTCGCGATCGTGATGGGGGCCATCAATCCCACGACCAGCCATGCGGCCGACCCGGCGGCAGCAACGAGCGCCGAGCAGGCGGGCCATCAGCGGCTCGCCGACCTGCTGGAAGACGAAGCCACCCGCAACGCCCTCATCGAACAGCTGCGCAAGCTCGGTGAGGACCAGGCTGCCGAGGCCATCGCAGGCGAGCAGGGTGCGCAGACGCTGGCCGGCCGCGTCGCCGGTCTGACGCAACAGCTCGCTCAGGGCATCGTCGACGAAAGCCGCACCGCCGTGGCTGCGCTGCAGGACGCCTGGGCGCAGGCGAGGGCGGCCGATCCGCAAGCCCTGCTGTGGGTGCTTGGGGAACTCGTGGTGCTCGTGGTCGTGACGCTCGTTGCCTACCGGATCCTGGGCGCCGCGGCCGGCCCCGCCTTTCGTGCGCTCGATCGCTACGGCGCGGGCGGCGAGGGCTTGCGCGCCCTGGGCTGGATTCGTCGCGTGTTTGCGGTGGCCGGCGCGGCCCTGGTCGATCTCATTGCCATCGGGCTTGCCTGGCTTGCGGGCTATGGCGTTGCGCTCTTCCTGCTCGGCGAGCCGGGCAGCCTGCGCATCCAGGAGTCGCTGTTCCTCAATGCCTTCCTCGCGGTGGAGCTCGTTCGCCTGGTGATACGCCTGCTGCTGTCGCAGCGTGGCGACAACCTGGGTGTTCTTCCGATGAGTGGGGAGAACAAGGCCTACTGGGCGACCTGGGCCGGGCGCATGGTGTATTTCCTCGGCTATGGACTGATGTGGCTGGTGCCGGTGGTGGAGCACTATCTCACCGCCGAGTTGGGGCGTGCGCTCGTGATCCTGATCCTGCTCTCGGCAGTGCTGCGTGCGGCGGTGGTGGTGATGCAGAACCGCCTGCGCGGTCGCCTTGCCCTCGAGGCGCTCGGCGAACGCATGCAGACCTCTTTCGGGCGCATCAGCATGACGATCAGCGCGCGCATCTGGCATGTCGCCGCACTCGTGTATCTGGGCGCAGTGCTGGTCACCTCGCTGCTGTATCCGGAGGACGCCTTGCCCTTCATGCTGCGCGCGACCGGCCAGACCTTGCTCGCGGTGTTCATCGGCATCGCGCTGGCGGCGCTGCTCACCCAGGTGATCCTGCGTCGCATCCGCATCGGCGACGAGCTGCGGCGCAAGTTCCCGCTCCTCGAGGCGCGGCTCAACGCCTATGTGCCGACGGCGCTGAAGGTCGCCCGCTTCGTGATCCTGGCCGTGGTGCTGGCCTTCGTCGTGGACGCGTGGACGCCTTTTGATTTCGGTGCGTGGCTCGCTTCGGAGGCGGGCGGTCGCTTCGTCGGCCGGGCGGTGTCGGTTGCGCTGATCGTGGCGCTCGCGCTGCTCGTGTGGCTGGTGGTGGCGAGCTGGATCGAGTTCAGGCTCAGCGCTGAGGCAGGGGGGGCGTCGAACCCGCGCGCGCGCACCCTGCTGACCATTTTCCGCAATGCGGTTGCGATCGCGCTCGTGGTGCTCACGACCATGGTGGTACTGGCCGAGATCGGTATCAACATTGCGCCGCTGCTTGCCGGTGCCGGCGTGCTGGGCCTTGCGATCGGCTTCGGTGCCCAGAAGCTGGTGCAGGACGTCATCACCGGCGTGTTCATCCAGCTCGAGCGTGCGATCGATGTGGGCGATGTCGTCACTGCGGGCGGTATCACCGGCACCGTTGAGCGCATGACCATCCGCTCCATCGGCATGCGCGACCTGCATGGCACCTACCACCTGCTGCCGTTCTCGTCGGTCGACATGGTGTCGAACTACAACCGCGACTTCGCCTACCACGTCGGCGAATATGGGATCGGCTACCGTGAAGACACGGACGAAGCCATCGTTCATCTGCGTGCAGCCTTCGCCGAACTGCTCGAGGATCCGGCACAGCGTGACGTGATCCTGGACCGTCAACTCGAAGTGCACGGCGTGACCGCGCTGGCAGACAGCTCGGTGAATATCCGCGTGCGCATCAAGACCCGCGCGGGTTCTCAGTTCCCGGTGGGCCGCGCCTACAACCGCCTGGTCAAGCGCCACTTTGACGCGGCGGGCATCGAGATTCCGTATCCGCACATGACGCTCTACTTCGGCGAGGACAAGCAGGGCAAGGCGCCGCCGGCGCGGATCCGGATCGCTGGCGATACAGGGCAGCAGGTCGCGACGGGGAACTGACCCGGCACAGGTGGCCGTGAACGGACCTGGGCCCCGCATCCTTGCTCCGATGCGAGGCCCACGTCCGGCTTAGGCCGCCGTGTCCAGTGTCGGCGCGCGCTCAGGTGCCGATCACGCCACCGTCGTTCTTGGTGATGATCACGGTCGCCGAGCGCGGGATGGCGTTACCGCCGTCCGGCCAGTGGCTGTTGCCGGCTTCGCCCGGGTGCTGAATGTTGATGAACAGGGTCCGGCCGTCCGGGGTGAAGGTGAGGCCGGTGACCTCGCACTCCTTCGGGCCGACGAAGAAGCGGCGGATTTCCTTGGACGCAGGGTCGGCGCAGAGCATCTGGTTGTTGCCCTGTCCGGCGAAGTCTCCGCTGTTGCTATAGTTGCCGTCGGTCTGGATCCAAAGCCGGCCGTCCTTGTCGAAGCCGAGGCCGTCGGGGCTGTTGAACATGTTTTCGGCGGTGATGTTGTCCGAGCCCGCGCGCAAGTCGCTGTGGACGGTGGGATTGCCGGCGAGAACGAAGAGATCCCACTCGAAAGTGGTCGCCGACGGATCGTCACCGGTCTCGCGCCAGCGCACGATCTGGCCGAAGCGGTTGTTCGCGCGCGGATTGGCGTCGTCGGTCACCGTGCGGCCGGAGTTGTTGGTCATCGTGACATATACCTCGCCGGTGGTCGGATGCACCGCGACCCATTCGGGGCGGTCCATCTTCGTTGCGCCGACCGCGTCGGCGGCCAGGCGGGTGTTGACCAGCACCTCGGCCTGGTTGGTGAAGCCGGACAGGGCGGTGTTGTTTGCCTTGTCGAGCAGGATCCACTCGCCGGTACCCATGAAATCGCCGCTGGCCGCGCCGTCGTTGAACCGTGCCACGTAGAGCTTGCCCGAGTCGAGCAGGTTGGCATTGTTGCGGAGATCGCCGGCCACGTACTTCCCGTCCGATACGAATTTGTAGACGTAGTCGTCGGCCTGGTCGTCGCCCATATAGATCACGACCGTGCCGTCGGCGCCGATGCGATAGGCCGCATTCTCGTGCCTGAAGCGTCCGAGCGCAGTACGTTTCTTGGGGGTTGAGCGCGGGTCGAAGGGGTCGATCTCGACGATCCAGCCGAAGCGGTTCGCTTCGTTCGGTTCGAGCTGCCAGTCGAAGCGCGGGACGTATTGCTCGTATTTGCGCTCTGTGCCGTTCGAGTCGAGACCGTAGCGGACCTGCGCTGCGTTGCGAGTCGTTCCGAGGGTGTCCAGCGTGCCAAAGTACTGGTTGAAGTTCTCCTCGCAGGTCAGGTAGGTGCCCCAAGGGGTATAGCCGTTGCCGCAATTGTTCAGCGTGCCGAAGACGAGTGTGCCGGTCGGGTCGGCGCTGGTCTGCAGCATCGTGTCGCCAGCCGCGGGGCCGGTCAGCAGCATCGGCGTAGTGCCTGTGATGCGGCGGTTGTAGGTCGAGTCGGTGACGATCTCCCAGCGGCCGGATGTGCGCCGGATGTGGATCACCGAGATGCCGTGTGCATTCAGATCCTTGTTGGCGTCGTCCAGGCTATCGACCTGTCCATCGGAGAACAGCCAGCGAACGTTGGTGTACTCGTGGTTCATCACGAGCAGGCCTTCGTCGTTGTTGCCCTCGGTCAAGGGGAAGAAATGGAGGCCGTCATGGTTGTCGCCGACTTGCCGGGCTTGGTCCGCGGCCGTCTCGCTCGCATCGCCCGCCCAGCTCGAACCCGGGCCGGACGAGAACAGCGGCGTGCCCCAGGGGGCGAACACGGTTGCGGTGTAGCCGGCGGCGACAACAATGTCGTCCGCAGTGGAAGTCGCAATGCCCTCGAATCCGAGGAGCGAACCAGCGGGCGGTGCGGGCGTGGCAGGCGCCCCGGCTGCGGGCGTGTCGTCGTCCGAGGTACAGGCAGTGAGCGAACCCGAGAGGAAGGCTGCGGCCGAGAGGCCGAGTGGCGGAACGGCAAGGAGACTGTACGGAGAGGAAACGGGTCATCAGTGATCGCGTCGGGGCTCGCCGTTGGCGGCGGGCGTGGGTGGGCGGAGGTACAGACCGTCACTGCGCACGCCCGTGGGCAGGGCGAGCGTGCTGCGGCGGCCGTCGAGTTCGAATTCGGCGGATTCCATCTGCAGGCGGACCAGCGTGCGGCCATCGGGCAGTGCCTGGCCGGGGCTCAGGCTGAAGGTGGCGCCGTCATCCGTCTGCAGGATCACGAAGCCCGGGAGCGTGCCGAAGCCGGTGGCGATGCCCGTCACCGTGTAGCGGGTGGGTGGGCTCGCAGTGAGCGGCGGGCTGACGCTGGAGATCTGCGCCGGGCGGCCGACATGCAGACCGATGCGTGCGGCCACCTTGCGCGGATCCGTCTCGTGGTGAGCGACCAGCGCAGCTGAAGCGGGTGCTGCCAGTTGCCAGAACAGCGCCGCTACCACCCAGGCACAGAAGCCCAGCGCCAGCAACCAGGCGAGCGGCGTCAGGGCGCTCTGGAGAGCGCGGAGGTAGCCAGCAGGGGGACGGAAGAAGATCGGCATCGGCAGAGTCGGTGCACACGGAAGCCCGAAGGCAGGGTCGTCGGGCCTTGCGGCGGGGCAGAGCGTGTTCGTCGGCCCATATTCATTCAGCCTGCCCGAAGGCTCGGCGGGGTTGCCGGGCGTCTCAAAGCGGCAGGACCTTTTACGTCGCCCTCCCTTGCGCGGGTGCTGGTCGGGCCTCTGTGTTCGGTTCGCGAGCAAAGGACGCAACTATCCGACGGAGATGTTGCACAGGTATTTCTGTGCGTCATGTGCGGATCACCGTGCTCGGGATGCAAGGCAGAAGCCGGTGTGCGCTGGGGACGCGCCCGTGCTCCGTGATCTCGGACAGTGAATGGGGTGCCGTGGGTAAGGAACCGTGGGTGAGGAGCCGTGGGTGAGGAAACGCGATTCTGGGCGTGAATAGGCGTGCAGGGCCGAAACTGGGATAATGTACAGCTTGCTCCGAGCTACCGACGCATCATGTCCGACCCCACTCCGATCTTTGCCGCCGACGGTCCGCTTGCCACTGCCATCCCCGGCTTCCGCGCCCGTGCGCAGCAGATCGAGATGGCGCAGAAGATCGCCGAGGCGCTGCGCGACAACCGCGTGCTGGTGGCGGAGGCGGGGACGGGTACGGGCAAGACCTTCGCCTACCTGGTGCCCGCCCTGCTCGGTGGTGGAAAGGTCATCGTCTCCACCGGCACCAAGACCCTGCAGGATCAGCTCTTCAACCGCGACCTCCCCACGGTGCGCGCGGCGCTCAAGGTGCCGGTGTCGATCGCGCTGCTGAAGGGCCGCGCCAACTACGTCTGCCATTACCACCTCGAGCGCAACGCCCGCGACGGTCGTTTCCTCACCGCGCAGGATGCCGCCGACCTGCGCGCCATCGGCCGCTTCGCCCAGGTCACGCAGAGCGGCGACAAGGCCGAATGCACCGATGTGCGCGAGGACTCGCTGGCCTGGCTCGCTGCCACCTCGACGCGCGACAACTGCCTCGGCCAGGACTGCCCGCACAAGGAAGAGTGCTTCGTGATGCAGGCGCGGCGCAACGCGATGGAGGCCGACGTGGTGGTGGTCAATCACCATCTCTTCTTCGCCGACGTGATGTTGCGCGATGAGGGCATGGGCGAACTGCTGCCGGCGTGCAACGCGGTGATCTTCGACGAGGCCCACCAGCTACCCGAAACCGCGAGCCTGTTCTTTGGCGACAGCGTATCCACCGCCCAGGTGCTGGAACTGGCCCGTGACACGCGTTCCGAGACGGTGGCGGCGGCGCGCGACTGCGTGGCGATGATCGACCAGACCCGCAACCTGGAGAAGGCCGCGCGCGACCTGCGACTGGTGTTTGGCGCCGAGTCTGCGCGCATCTCCGCCGCGCAGGCTGCCGAGCAAGAGCACTTCGACGCCATGGTCGAGGCGCTGGAGAAGGCGCTGGCGGACTTCCATGCGGTGCTCGACACCCAGGCCGAACGCTCCGAGGGCCTGGGCAACTGCCTGCGCCGCACCGAGGAGATGGCCGAGCGGCTGACGAGCTGGCGCAAGCCGGAAGGCAGGGAGGTGATCCGCTGGGTCGAGGTCTTCTCCCAGTCGCTTGCGCTTAACGCGACCCCCCTGCACGTATCCGACGTGTTCAAGCGCCAGCTCGAAGGTCACCCGCGGGCGTGGATCTTCACCTCGGCGACGCTGGCGGTGGGCAAGGCCGACTTCGGCCACTACTGTCGCGAGCTGGGCCTGGCCTGGATGGATCCGCCTCCGCTCACCGCGGTGTGGGGCAGTCCCTTCGACTATGCGGAGCAGGCCCTGTTGTATGCCCCTGCCGGAATGCCCGAGCCGAACTCGCCCGACTACACCGAGCGCGTGGCGAAGGTCGCGCTGCCGCTGATTCGCGCCGCGCGCGGGCGTGCCTTCGTGCTGTGCACATCGCTGCGCGCGATGCGCCGTATCCACGAGCTCATCCTCGACGGTCTGCAGCAGAGCGGCGACGCGCTGCCGGTGCTGCTGCAGGGCGAGGGTTCGCGCACCGAGCTGCTCGAACGCTTCCGCCGTCTGGGCAATGCGGTACTGGTGGCGAGCCAGAGCTTCTGGGAGGGTGTGGACGTGCCGGGTGATGCGCTGTCACTGGTCGTGATCGACAAGCTGCCCTTCGCGCCGCCCGACGATCCGGTGCTCGCTGCGCGCGTCGAGCACATGCAGAAGCAGGGTCTGAGTCCCTTCGTACACCACCAGTTGCCGAAGACCGTGATCAACATGAAGCAGGGCGCCGGACGGCTGATCCGCACCGAGCGCGACCGCGGCGTGCTGTGCATCTGCGATCCGCGCATGATCGAGAAATCCTACGGCAAGGTCGTGTGGCGCAGCCTGCCGCCGATGCGGCGCACGCGCGCCGAAGCCGATGCGGTCGCGTTCCTCGAGAAGCTGCCGCCGCCCCGGGAGGGCGACTGAGCGGGGTCAAGGGTGAGGAGGGCCTCTCTGTTGTATCCTCTCGGGTCACGCAACTCCCAACCTTCCGTGGTTTCTCGATGAAAGTCTTCGGTTTCGCCGGCTGGTCCGGTTCCGGCAAGACCACCTTGGTGGAAAAGCTCATTCCAGAGTTCACTGCGCGCGGCCTGCGCGTGTCGGTGATCAAGCACGCCCATCACGGCTTCGACCTCGACAAGCCGGGCAAGGACTCGTGGCGTCATCGCGAGGCTGGGGCGACACAGGTCCTGATGCTGTCGAACGACCGCTGGGTGCTGATGCATGAACTCCGCGGCGCGCCCGAGCCCACGCTGGAACAACAGCTTCGCCTGCTCGAACCCTGCGACCTGGTGCTGATCGAAGGCTACAAGGCCGCCGCCGTGCCGAAGATCGAAATCCATCGCCCCGCGCATGGCAAGCCGCCGCTGTGGCCGGAGAATCCGCACGTGGTTGCGGTCGCCACCAACGGCGGGATCGACTGCCCGCTGCCGTGCCTGCCACTCGACGCGCCGGCCCCGATCGCAGACTTCATTCTCGATTACCTCAAGATCCAATGAACGCCAACATGCTTTCCTTCGATGAAGCCCACGAGAAGCTGCTCGGCTTCGTCCGCCCTGTGCGCGAGATCGAGCAGGTGGACACCATGTTTGCCGCGGGTCGTGTGCTTGCCGCGACGCAGTACTCGGCAATCAATCAGCCACCGATGGACAACTCCGGCATGGATGGTTACGCGCTACGCGCGGCCGACGTGCCTGTCGCGGGCACGCGGCTGCCGGTCAGCCAGCGCATCCCCGCAGGCTGCGTCGGCCACGAGCTTGCACCGGGCACAGCCGCACGCATCTTTACCGGCGCACCGCTGCCCCCGGGGGCCGACACGGTGGTGATGCAGGAACTGTGCGAGCATGCGGGCGAAGAGGTCCTGATCAACACCGTACCCAGGATCGGCGAAGCCGTGCGCAGGATGGGCGAGGACATCGCCTCGGGCGACGCCATCCTGCCTGCGGGCCTGCGCCTGACACCACAGGCCGTCGCCCTGGCGGCTTCGGTCGGGCTGGCGCAGCTGCCCGTGTATCGACGGGTGAAAGTGGCGATGTTCTCGACCGGTTCCGAACTCGTGATGCCGGGTGAGCCCTTGCCGCCGGGGGGCATCTACAACTCGAACCGTTTCATGCTGCGCGGACTGCTGGTCGCGCTTGGTTGCGAAGTGGAAGACTTCGGCATCGTGCCCGACCGCCTGGACGCCACGCGCGAGGTTCTGCGGCGTGCTGCCGAGGGCCACGATCTGATCCTGACCAGCGGTGGCGTGTCGGTGGGCGAGGAAGACCACGTCAAGCCCGCGGTGGAGGCAGAGGGCAGTCTCGACATGTGGAAGATCGCGATGAAGCCCGGCAAGCCGCTCGCTTACGGCCGTGTGCATGGCGCTGCCTTCATCGGCCTGCCGGGCAATCCGGTTTCGAGCTTCGTCACCTTCCTGATGATGGTGCGCCCCTTCCTGCTCGCCACACAGGGCGTGCGTGAGGTTGCGCCGGCCTCGATCCTGCTGCGCGCGGACTTCGACTGGCCCCGGCCCGATCGCCGGCGGGAGTTCCTGCGCGCACGCATGAATGCACAGGGCGGTGTGGAGCTCTTCTCCAATCAGGGGTCGGCGGCGCTCAACTCCACGGTGTGGGCCAACGGCCTGGTGGATATCCCGGCCGACACAGCGATCGTACGTGGTGAGAGCGTGCGCTTCCTGCCCTATGGCGACCTGATGCTCTGAGCCGCGCTGCGGCCGGCGCGCAACAACGATCGTGGACGAACACAGCGGACGAATACTGCAATGACGACGAAGGTGAAGCTTCTTTATTTCGCCAGCTTGCGCGAGGCGGTCGGGAAATCGGGTGAGGAACTCGAGTTGCCTGCCGGTGTTGAGACCGTGGGTGCATTGCGCGCCCATCTCGCGCAGCGCGGGGACGGCTGGCAGGCGCTCGCGGCGGGGCGCAATGTGCGCGCCGCGCTCAACCAGCACATGGTGGGCGCGGAAGCGGCCGTGGGCGCGGGGGATGAGGTCGCGTTCTTTCCACCGGTTACGGGAGGCTGAGATGGAAATGCGCCCGGAGGTCAGCGTGCAGGAAGCCGACTTCGACGTCGGCGGCGAGATGGCCGCGCTGAGCATGGATCGGAATGACGTGGGCGCCGTGGCGAGCTTCGTGGGCCTGGTGCGCGATGTCAATGACGGCAGCGGTGTGCGCGCGATGACGCTGGAGCACTATCCCGGCATGACCGAGCGCTCGCTGGAGGAAATCGTCGCGCAGGCGCGTGCGCGCTGGCCCCTGCTCGGCGTGCGCGTGATTCACCGCTACGGCCGGCTCGAGCCGGCCGACCGCATCGTGTTCGTGGGAGTCGCCAGCGCCCATCGCGGTGCGGCCTTCGCTGCCTGTGAATTCATCATGGATTACCTGAAGACACGGGCGCCGTTCTGGAAGTGCGAGGAAACCCCGAACGGTGCGCGCTGGGTCGACGCGCGCGAGGCGGATGATTCCGCGGCGGCGCGCTGGGCGGAAGAAGGAGAAGGTGTGGACGACGTTTCCTGGGACGAGATCGAGCAGCGACGTTGAACGCACCTGCGCTGCACGCGGCCCGGGCAGTGACTGGGCAGACGTGAAGACGGCGCCCGCAGGCGCCGTCTTTCGGTCCGTCTCACCCGTAAGCGGGTTGCCGGGGCTTCCGCCCTGCGAGGCTCAGCGGCGGCCCTTGCCGGCCTGCTGCGTGAAGGACTGGAAGGCCTCGGTCGAGGCGCGGGTCATCTGCTCGAAGGCGGCGCGGGTGGTATCCATCGCGGTCTGCATCGCACCCAGTGCGTTCTGGTCAGCGATCGGCATGCCCTTGAACATCTTCTGCATGGCCTCGAACATGTCGGCGCTACCGGTGCTCAACTGCTCGCCGATGAGCTTGCCGAACTCCGCCTGCGTGGCCGCGGTGATCTCGGTGATCTGGCGTGCGCAGGCAAGCATCTGCTCGGTGGTGTTCTGCGCGAAGTGCGCACGCATGTCCATCATGCTCTTCGGGTCCTTCGCCGCGGTCAGCGCCCGGGCGTTCTCGACGCCCTCCTCGAACAGACGCTTGGCAGCGTTGACCTGGATCTCCATGATGCGCTGCGAGTTTTCGATGGACATCTGGGCCAGGCGCATGGCGGCCTCGAGGTTTTTCTTCTGAAGTTCGTTCATCTGGTCTTGCTTGCTGGCCATAAGGTCCTCTCCACTCGCTTGAATGATTGGTTGCTGTGATCTCGGACGTTTATGCACACCGTTTGTTCCGGCGCCAGCGGTCTTGGTGCCGCAGCGAACGTCCTAGCTTCACAATAGCACAAGCGATGCCGCATTCCGCCGGGACTGCAGTTGGCGTGGGAAATCCGGCTTGAATGTCGCAATGCAGCAACAATTTCTGCCGCGGGATTCGCTCAGTGGATCATCGGCCGGTTCGGCAGGCCCGCATCCGGCGCAGGTGGCTTGCCCGAGCGTGGGTAGTGCCGCTGCAGGCAGGCTCCGACATCCTCGATGGCGAGCAGCAGCGCCTGCTCGACTTCGCCGTCCCGGCAGCAGCGCCCGATTGCCCCGACCAGATCGTTCCAGTGCGTCGCTCCGGTCGCACGTGTCAGTCCGCGGTCGGCGACGATCTCGATGCGATGCTCGGCCAGCAGCAGGTAGATCAGCACGCCGTTGTTGTTTTCAGTATCCCAGACGCGCTGCTTGCCGAAGAGCGTGATGGCGCGGTCCCGCACCACCCCGGAAAGGGGCTCGCCGTGCAGGAGGTGGCGCCACAGGTAACTGGGCGGCAGGCTCGCCTCCACACAGACGCAGATTTGTCCACTGTGGGTGGCTTCGCTCTGTGCGATGCGGGCCTCCAGCCGGCCGTTCGCGGCCTCGTCGAGGGCGCGTCGTGCGTCTCCGGCGTCCAGCCAGAGGTGGCGGAGCAGGCGACGCAACTTCTCCGTCACCATCTCCCCGATGCTCCCCCGCCACCGAAGCTGCCCCCACCCCCGGAGCGGAAGCCGCCACCGCCACTGAATCCTCCACCTCCGAACCCGCCCCGGCTGCGGATGACCGGGCCGCCGCCCGCGTGGGGTGGTCCGCCGCGCCCGCTGGCGCCTACGCCAAGGACGAAAACGAGGACCACGGCAAGCACGGCGCCGACGAGGGCGAGCAGCACGCTCGCGGTCAGCACATGCACGATCAAGCCGGTCGCACCGCCGGTGAGAAGGGCACCCAGCTTGCGGCCGAAGTTGCTGACAAGCACGGCCCCGAGCATGGGGACGATGACGACGAACAGGGCACCGATGTCTTCCAGCGCACTGCTCGGTGCGTCGTCCAGCCTGGGTTCGGGCAGCGGCAGGGCTTCGCCACGGATCAGCGCGAACAGCGCATCCACGCCGGCATCGATTCCTGCCGCGTAGCCGCCGCGGCGAAAGGCGGGGGCAATGACGTCGTCGATGATGCGCCAGGCGGCGAGGTCGGGAATCGCGCCCTCGAGCGCACGTGCGACCTCGATGCGGATCCTGCGATCCGTCGTGGCAATGACCAGCAGTACGCCGTCGCCGACATCACGACGTCCTATCTCCCAGGTATCCGCAGCGCGAAACGCGAACGCTGCGATGTCTTCGGGAGCGGTCGTCGGCAGCAGCAGAACGACGATCTGGCTGCCGCGCTCGGCTTCGAAGGTGGCGAGCTTCTGTTCCAGCGCGCTGCGTTCCTCCGCGTTCAGCGCGCTGCTCTGGTCGATCACGCGTGCATTCAGCGGCGGAACCGGCTGCAGGGGTTCGGCGTGCACGCAGGTCGGCCAGATGACGACGAGAAGTGCGAGCAGCGGGGCGAAAAACAGTGCGAACATGGGGGTGTGCAGCGGCGTGAGCAGTAGGGCGAGACGGCGTCCGGGGTCCGGACGACGCCGCCTCGCGCGGCGGCCCTGCTGGAGCGCAGCGATGTCGGGCTGCCGAGTCAGACCTGGATCGGGCATGCGCGCGCGCCCGTTCAGCGCTTGTCCTGGCTACCGAAGTCCACACGCGGCGGAGTAGCGATCTCGGCCTCGTTGGCGACGGTGAAGCCCGGCTTGGGTTCGTAGCCGAACAGCATCGCGGTGAGATTGCTCGGGAAGCTGCGTGCGAGCACGTTGTAATTCCTGACTGCCTCGATATAGCGGTTGCGCGCGACGGTGACGCGATTCTCGCTGCCTTCGAGTTGCACGCGCAGATCCTGGAAGCCCTGGTTGGCCTTCAGGTTGGGGTAGTTCTCCGACACGGCGAGCAGGCGAGACAGCGCGCTGCCAAGCTGCCCTTGGGCTGCCTGGAAGCGCTCCACGGCTTGCGGATCCTGCAGCATCTCTGGCGTTACCTGGATGGCGGTCGCCCTGGCGCGGGCCTCGATCACCCGGCTCAGGGTCTCCTGCTCGAAATCCGCCTCGCCCTTGACTGTCTCCACCAGGTTGGGGATCAGGTCGGCGCGCCGCTGGTACTGGTTCAGCACCTCGGACCAGGCGGAGCGGGTTTCCTCGTCCAGACGCTGGAAGTCGTTGTAGCCGCACCCACCCAGTCCGAGCGAGGCGGCCAGGGCGAGGAGGGCAAGGTAGTGTCGGATCGGCGCTGGGCGCATGATGTGTTCCCGGGGAGTGCTGAGTGGATGAAGACTACTTTAGCAGCAAGAGCAGTTTTTTTGTCCTTGCTCAAGGTCCGTTCCTGCTGGCGGGGATAGGATCTGTTCGCTGCGATTCCGGCCGCAGTCCGAGACCGGACCTCTTCGATGGAAGACCCCCGATGTTCCAGAACGCTGTTCACCCCTTTGATGCGCGCGGCGTCGCCAAGCGCTTCCGCCATGCCGCGATCTTCGGTGCGCTCGAGTCGCTCGAGGACGGCGAAGTCATGCGCTTCGTGAATGACCACGATCCGCTGCCGCTGCTGAACCAGATCCAGCAGCGCTACGGCAAACAGGTCGGTATCAATTATGTCGAGCGCGAGCCCGGCAACATCGTCATCGACTTCACCATCCAGCTCGGTGCCGAAGCTGCAGCGGGTGCCCCCGCAGCGGCTGCAGCCGTCGCCGGCCATGGCGGTGGCTGCGGTGGCGGTGGCGGCCACGGCTGCTGCTCCTAAGCCTTTCCGTACTTGCGGAAGACCGCGCGGGCATCGGCCTGCGCGCGTTCCAGCGTGCAAATGGACGGATCGTCGTCATGCCCGCTGAAGAACCCGTCCTCCTGGGCGGCCATCACCAGTTTGATGGCCGCCTTTTCATTTTGGTCGAAGCGCTCGTAGAGCAGGGTTGCAACCTCGTCCAGATGTTGCTCGTACGTCATCGGCATGGGTTGCTTCCTCAGCGCAGGGTGACGAACTCTTCCGCGCTGGTCGGATGGATCGCCACAGTGTTGTCGAAGTCTGCCTTGGTTGCGCCCATCTTCACCGCTACCGCAAAGCCCTGCAGCATCTCGTCCGCACCGTCGCCGATTGCATGGGCGCCGACAATACGCTCCTCGGGGCCCGCGCATACGAGCTTCATCGCAGTCTTGGGGCGATGTTCGGTCAGGGCGTGGTACATCGCAGTAAACCGGGTCACGTAGGTCTTCACGGTGTCGAAGCGCGCGCGTGCGGCCTCTTCGGTGAGGCCGACGGTGCCGATCGCCGGGTGGCTGAAGACCACGCTCGGGATGTTCTCGTACTCCAGCCTGCTGTCCGTCTGGCCGAGGAAAAGCCGCGCCGCGAGCCTGCGTCCGGCCGCGATCGCCACCGGCGTGAGCTCCGCGTGACCGGTGATGTCGCCGATGGCGTAGATGCCGGCGGCGTTCGTATTCTGGAAGGCGTCGACGGGAATCACGCCATCGTCCCGTACGCCGACTCCCGCAGCAGCCAGGTTGAGCGCATCGGTGTTCGGTCGGCGACCGGTCGCCCAGACCAGCGCATCGACCTCCAGCACCTTGCCGTCGCGGCACGCGACGCGCAGTGCGCCGTCTGCGGTGCGCTCGATGGCGGCGACCTGCGTCCCGAAATGGAGGCGGACACCGTCTTCCTGCATCTGCACTGCGAGCTCTTCGCGCAGGAGTGCGTCGAAGTTCTTCAAGAGCCGATCGCCGCGCACAAGCAGATTCACCTCGGAGCCCAGTCCTGCGAAGACCCCTGCGAGTTCCACCGCGATGTACCCGGCGCCGACCACTGCAACACGGCGCGGTTGCGTCTCGAGCGCGAAGAAGCCGTCCGAGTCCATGCCCAGCCCGGCGCCCGGGATGTCCGGCGTCACCGGCTTGCCACCGGTGGCAAGGACGATGTGCGGTGCGCTGAAACGCTCGCCATTCACCTCGACCGTGCCCGGTCCGGTGAAGCGCCCGAAGCCGCGCGCCACTTCCACGCCGGATTTGTCGAGCATGCCCGCGTAGATGCCGTTCAGCCGTTCGATGTAGGCGTCGCGTCGCTGCTTGAGCGCATTCCAGTCGAAGCGTGTTTCACCCACGGTGAAACCATAGCCAGGAGCGTCGCGCATGGCCTGGGCGATGCTGGATGCGTACCACATGACCTTCTTGGGCACACAGCCAACATTGACGCAGGTGCCGCCCAGGCGGGCGCCTTCGATCAGCAGAACCCGCGCGCCATACTCGGCTGCGCGCCGTGCCGTGGCCACGCCACCGCTGCCGCCACCGATCGCGATCAGATCGTATTCCTTCATGCATTCTCCCTGCTTGTTCTCTTGTCCTCGCGGCCGGGGTGCATGGTGCACCTCGGCGATCACCAAGGGGACTCTATCGTGTTTCGCGCGTCGCGGCAGCGGGCGATTACAGCACCTTTTCGATCGCGGCGATCACTTCAGGGGCGTCCGGCTTGACTTCGCTCGGGAAGGCGGCGACCACGCGCCCGTTGCGATCGATCACGTACTTGTGGAAATTCCATTCCGGCGCCGAGGACTGGCGCGCGATCTCGCGGAAGATCGGGTGCGCGGCCTCGCCGGTCACCGGGATGGGCGCGTACATGTCGAAGGTGACGCCGAAGTTCTCGAAGCAGACCTCCGCGGTCTTCGCCTCGTCGTCCGCTTCCTGGCGGAAGTCGTCGGACGGAAAGCCAGCGACCTTCAGCCCCTTGTCCTTGTAGCGCTGGTGCAGCGTCTCGAGCTGGCGGAACTGGCGAGTGAAGCCGCAGTGGCTCGCGGTGTTGACCACCAGCACCGGATGCCCTGCGTAGCGCTCGGCGAGCTGCACGACTTCGTCGGCGTGCAGACGGCGCAGGCTGTGGTCAAAGAGGTTGTCCGTGACGTCCGCTGACTGGGCGAGAACGCTTGTGCCGGCCAGTGCGAGGGCAACGAGCGTCGCGGAACGAGGAAGGCGTCGAAGAGCGGTGCGCAGCATGGTCATGGTCTCCGTGGAAGGTGTCGTATGGACCCGCGCGAGCCGATCCGGTTCGCCGCACGCTACATGCGGGCCGTACTGTCGCCGTCATTGTCACTTGCGCTGATGCGATCAAGGGCCAGCGCTGCGGGTCGATACGCGGAGAGCCCGCCTTGTGGGCGGACTCCAAGCGCGTTCACAGCAGCGCAACGTCCTTCTCGCCACGTTCATACACCACGTTGGCGCGCCCCACCAGAAGCGGGTCCAGGGCACCGATCTGTTCGAGGTTCTTGTTGGTGTAGGGCAGCTTGTGCAGTACATAGCGCAGGGCGTTGAGGCGTGCGCGCTTCTTGCAGTCGGACTTGACAACTGTCCACGGTGCGTCGGCGGTGTCGGTGTAGAAGAACATCGCTTCCTTGGCCTTGGTGTAGTCGTCCCACTTGTCTAGCGAGGCGAGGTCGATGGGGGACAGCTTCCACTGCTTGAGTGGGTGCGACTCGCGTTCGCGGAAGCGGCGGCGCTGCTCGTCGCGGCTTACCGAGAACCAGAACTTGATCAGGTGGATGCCGCTGCGCACGAGGTTGCGTTCGAACTCCGGCACCTGGCGCATGAACTCGTTGTACTCGTCGTTGCTGCAGAAGCCCATGACGCGCTCTACGCCGGCGCGGTTGTACCAAGAGCGGTCGAACAGCGCGATCTCGCCGGCGGTGGGCAGGTGCTGGATGTAGCGCTGGAAGTACCACTGGCCGCGCTCGGTTTCGGTCGGCTTCTCCAGCGCCACCACATGTGCGCCGCGCGGATTCAAGTGCTCCATGAAGCGCTTGATGGTGCCGCCCTTGCCGGCGGCGTCGCGCCCCTCGAACAGGATCACCACGCGCTGACCCGTCTCCTTGACCCAGGCCTGGAGCTTCAGCAACTCCACCTGCAGGCGGTACTTCTGCTTCTCGTAGGCCTTGCGCGACATCAGGTTGCGGTAAGGATAGCCACCCTGGCGCCAGTCGGGTGCAAGCTCGTCGTCGGGGTCCTGTTCCTTGCCCTGAGTGCGGTCGGCGCGCATCAGGGCGCTACGCAGCATGTGGATGTCGTCTGGTGATGCACCGGACAGGATCGCTTCCAGAGTGCGCAGCTTGTCTGCGGCGCTGCGCTCCGCCTCGTGTTGGAGGATGTCGCTGACAGCGACGATCTTGGCGTCCTGCGCTGCAGCGATGGCCTCGTCTACCTCGAAGCGCTCGATCTCGGCCGTGTCGAGGGCGGGTGCAACGTCGCCGTCGCGAGCCTTGCGAGTCGGTGTGCGCCGGCGCGCCCTGGTGCTCTCGGCACGCACCGTGGTTTGCTGTCCGGAAGTGCCGGTTTCTTCTGCATGGTTGGATTTCGCCATGAATTTCCTCCTGATAGATCAGGATAAATTCTATGCCCTTAGCGATTGCCCGCGGATGGACTTTCGATCGATCTTCTTTCTGCCTGCGATGCAATGCATGTATCCGGGGCTTCGCAGGCTGGGCGATTGGTCAACTGATGTGCGCTGGCGGCTCATCGCGCCGGCAGGTCGTTCGGCGCGGTGGACGCTGCGCGGGTAGAATTGCGCGCCTTCAATCCGCTACCGACCCTGCCGCGCGCAGTGTCGCTTCTCCGACTTCATGCCTTTGACACCCGAGACCCGATCCCTGCTCGACATGGCCTACCGTGTCGGTGCCCCCCGTTTCCATGAGCTGTCGCCGGCGCAGGCGCGCCATTCCTTTCAGAAGCTGCAGTTCGCCTTCCGGCCCGAGGCTCCGGCGGTGGCTTCTGTGACCGAGGTGCCGATTCCGCGCGGCGATGGTTCGGCCCTGCTGGCGCGCTTCTACCGGCCGCTTGCCAGCCACCGGGACGAGGTGCTACCGCTGCTGATCTACCTGCACGGGGGCGGCTGGTGCGTTGGAGACGTGCCCAGCTACGACGTGCTGTGCCGCGAGCTCGCCAACGGGTCGGACTGCGCGGTGCTGTCGGTCGACTACCGGCTCGCCCCCGAGCATCCCTTTCCGGCTGCGGTGGAGGATGCGCGCCTGGCCTTTGACTGGTGTGCCGGGAATGCCGGCCTGCTCGGTGTGGATGTTGAGCGGATCGCGCTTGGTGGCGACAGCGCGGGGGGCAACCTGTCGCTGGTGACTGCGCTGGATTTGCGCCAGCAGCCGACGCGACCCGTGTTCCTGATGCTCGTCTATCCGAGCACCGAGATCCTCAGTGCGCGCCCTTCGCGCGCGCGTTACGCCGACGGCTACTTCCTCGATCTCGAGACGCTGCAGTGGTTCTTCGAGCGCTATCTTCCCGAAGGCAATACGGAGGACTGGCGTGCCTCGCCGATGCGCGCCGCATCGCTGGCGGGGCTGCCGCCGATGCTACTGATCGCTGCAGAATTCGATCCGCTGGTCGATGACTGCGCTGCCTTTGCGCAACGCGCGGTCGCTGAGGGCGGCATGGTCGAACACCACGTCTTCGAAGGCGTGGTGCACGGCTTCTTCACGCTCGGCAAGCTGTTCCCAGAGTCGGGGCGGGCCGTGGCGCTGGCGGCGCAGGCGCTTCGCCGCGCCCTGCGGGGCGACTGAGTCTCGTGCCGCCCCTTCAGTCGCTCACTGCCGAAATGAGTTCGAGGCGGGTTTCGCGCGCTTCGGCCACCAGCGGCTCGAACTCGCTGGCGCCGACCTCGCCGAGGCTTGCATCGCGAAGCTCCGGCCGGTTCTGAATGCCGAGCAGACTGTCGAAGGGGTTGGGCGTCTCCGCGGCGAGCGTGGCGAGGTGGAGGACGTCGTTGAGTGCGACCGGCGGCCATGCGGTGATTGCGATCGGATCGCTGGTGCAGGCGTCGATGATCACCTCGGGCATGCCGAAATCCTCGAGGATGGCGCCGCGCACCGGATCGTCCCAGACCGCGACGGCCTCTGCGAAACGGCCCATATCGCTTTCCAGTGCCGGGTAGCGGGCTGCGCGCGCGAGCAGGAAGAACTGCCCGATGTCGAGCACCAGGCCGGCAAGCATCGCGGCGTCTGCGTCACGGCGGCCAAGGTGATGCGCGAACGCGCAGGCCCAGGAAGCGACGTCCACCGAATGCATCCACAGCCCGGTCGCGATCAGGCGCATCTGGCGGGAGCGGTGGTCGCGGGCAACCTGTTCCGCCGCTACGGCGAAGGCCAGGCAGCGCAGCGTGGACAGGCCGATACGCCCGATTGCCTGGGGCAGTCCCGTGATCTCGCCACGGTAGGGGTTCATCGACAGGGTGTTTGCCATGCGGATGACCTTGGCCGCGAGCACCGGCTCGGCACGGACGGCTGCGGTAATGTCGCTGAGCGAGCTGTCCGGGTCGTCGGCGAGCTTCTTGATCCGCAGCGACAGGTCGAATACGGTCGGAAAGCTCAGTGCGCCTTCGCGCAGTTCCTCTTCAACCTGCTGCGAGAAGGCATCGAGTTGCGACTGGAAGTCATCCATGGCCAGGGTCCGGTTCAAAGAGTGATGTGAGTGTAAGCGCACACGTGCGCTTGCGGGCATGCCGTCGCCCACGTTCGCAACGTTTGCGTGCTCAGGGCTGGGTCAGGACGACGCGGCCGTTCTCGAGGGCTTCGACCTGGGCGAGCGTGCAGACCGGCACGCCCAGCGCCTCGATCGTTGCATGGCCCTTCTTGAAGCGTTTTTCCACGATGAAGCTTGCTGCCAGTACCTGGGCGCCGGCTTCCCGCGCCATCTCGACCAGCGCCACCGCGGTGCGGCCATTGGAGAGGAAATCGTCGACGATCACCACGCGGTCGGTGGGGAGCAGGTAGCGCTGCGAGAGCACCAGCTTGGTCTCGCCACCTTTGGTAGGGGACGGGATGACGCGCGCGATGGCGGGCGACTCGACCTCGGGTGCGTACTTCTTCGCGTACACCAGCGGCAACTCGAGTGCCTGTGCCACGACGAGGCCGGGCGCGATGCCGCTGGCCTCGGCAGTCAGCACGACCGTGGGCTGGAACTGTGCGAGCCGCTTTGCGAGCTCATTGCCCATCTCGGTGATGAAACGGGGTTCGATGCGGTGGTTCAGGAAATGGTCGATCTTGAGGATCTGGTCGCCGATCACGGTGGCTTCGGCTTCGATCCTTCGCACCAGCGGTGCGTAGGGGCGGATGAGGTCAGGGTCGACAATCATGGGCAGGTCCGTAAACTGAAAACGCCCCTCTGCCGGGGGCGGATTGCGCGGATTTTAGCGCGCGGATGAGGTGCGCGGGTGTTCGGGCTAGAATTCCGCCATCCCGATAGCGATGCAAGCGATGAACGACGAAGACTACATGCGCGCCGCCCTGGAGCAGGCGCGCGAGGCCGGTGCCTGTGGCGAAGTCCCCGTGGGGGCGATCGTCGTGTACGAAGGAGAGATCGTCGGCCGCGGCTTCAACCAGCCCATCGGTCGACACGATCCGACCGCGCATGCCGAGATCATGGCGCTGCGCGATGCGGCTGCGCGGTTGGGCAACTACCGCCTGCCGGGCTGTGAACTCTATGTGACCCTGGAGCCCTGCGTGATGTGCACCGGGGCAATCATGCATGCGCGCATCGCGCGCGTGGTGTTCGGTGCCCGGGACCCCAAGACGGGCGTGGCGGGCAGTGTGCTCGATCTGTTCGCGGAAACCCGGCTCAACCACCATGCCCGCGTCGAAGGCGGTTTGCTGGCCGATGACTGCGGACACATGTTGTCGCGCTTCTTCGCGGCGCGACGCAACAAGACGCTGGTGGCCTGACATGCGCGCGCGCGTCGTGATCGGTGAACAGTTGCTGCACCTCTTCGGCGACGACGGGGCCTGCATCCGGCGTTACCCGATCTCCACCGCCGCCAGGGGGGCGGGCGAAGAGCAGGGCAGCCACTGCACGCCGCGCGGCCGCCACCGGGTGCGCGCCCGGATCGGTGCCGGTGCCGCCTGCGGTACGGTGTTTCGTGGTCGCAGGCCGACTGGTGAGCTGTGGACGCCCGGGTTTGCGGCAAGCCACCCTGGCCGTGACTGGATCCTGACCCGCATCCTGTGGCTATGCGGCGAGGAGCCCGGACGCAACCGCGGAGGGGAGGTCGACTCCATGCGCCGCTACATCTACATCCACGGCACCGGCGATGACCAGCCCATGGGCGAACCGCGTTCGCATGGCTGCGTGCGCATGCGAAACCGGGACATCATCGAACTGTTCGACCTGCTGCCGCCCGGGGCGCAGGTGGAGATCGTTGAATGAGCGAACAGGCTGATGTCGAACCCTTTTGCATCGAGGTCGCGGACTGGGCCGTGGCCGAGGCGCTGGTGATGCCCGTGCGCGAGGCGGTGTTCGTGTGCGAGCAGGGCGTGCCGCCCGAGATCGAGCGCGACGCCATGGATGCGCTCAGCCGACACGCCATCGCACGCGATGCCCACGGCCGGGTGGTCGGTACGGGCCGCCTGCTGCCCGACGGCCACATCGGACGCATGGCGGTGTCGGCCCCAGCGCGCGGCGCCGGCGTGGGTGGCGCGGTGCTGGGCGCTCTGGTCGAGGAGGCGCGGCGTCGGCGAATGTGCGAGGTCGTGCTCAACGCCCAGGTGCATGCGCTCGACTTCTATCGCCGGCATGGCTTCGAAGCCTTCGGCGAGGTTTTCATGGAGGCCGGCATCGAGCACCGCGCCATGCGGCGCGTGCTGCCCGCGGTTCAGTCGGTCGATCGTGCGGGAAAGTGGTGATCCACCCGGCCGAGCAGGGCGCCGTCGCGATCCCAGCTCCATTCGACGAAGCGCAGGTGTCCGTCCCGGGCCTGTAGCAGTACGCTGCTGCAGCGCGTGCCGTAACCGGGGGCACGAATGAAGGCGGGTGAGAGCCAGCGCTCCCATTCCAGACTCATGCCGGTAGCGGGCAAGTGCGGGTCGGGGGCGGGTGTGGGGTCGCGCAACAGGTCGAGCAGAGCGGTGATTGCGGCCTGTTCCGCGTGCCCTTGCGCATCGCCTGCGGCTTCATCGAGCAGAGGGATTGCTGCGGACAGGCCCGCGCGAGCCTTGACCAGCTTGGGCCAGGGCGTATCGAGGAGATGGTTCGACAGCCCGTAAATGCCCGGCGCCAGCATGTGCACCGCGCCGGTGGTGCTCTCGAGCACCCCGAGCCGGTGGCTGTCCGAGAGCATCAGGTTGAACCCTGCATACGCTTGCGCGCCTCGCGCCAGCGCCTGCAGCGCAGTCTCGGCGTCCGCCCCGTCCTCGAGCGCGCTGCGGACCAGCGCGCCGCGCGATGGCGCCCCTTCCATACGCTGGCTTGGATCACGGAAGTTCGTGAGCGCAGCGAAGCGCCCGCTTCGCGTCAGCCCCATCCACGTGCCGCCCGCCTCGAGATCACGGCCGGCAAGCAGCGCGGGCGATTCGGGCCACCAGTGCGCGGGCGCGGCTGGGCGGCTGAAAAACTCGTCCCGGTTGGCCGCGACGATCAGCGGGTATCGTGCGTGCGCCTGCCAGGCGAAGACGATCAGGCACACGGTGGCCGGGTTCCGGTGTCGCTCAGGCCAGCGCGTAGGGCAGGTCGAGCAGCGACAGGCGCGGGCCATCGGGTGCGCCGACGCGGACCTCGCCCGCCTCGGCGCTGCTGCACTGGAGCACCGCCAGCGCTTCGAAGCCGCCGTCGGCAGTGGGTGCGACGTTGACCAGCTTGCCGGCCGACTGCTCGCCGAAGTCCGGTGCGTACAGGTCCGTCCCCGGGCTGGCTTCGGTGCCCGCGGGCAGCGCGACCCGGTAGGTGCGCTTCTTGAGCTTGCCCAGATACTGCGTGCGCGCCACGATCTCCTGGCCGGGATAGCAGCCCTTGTGGAAGTTCACCCCGCCGATGAGTTCGTAGTTGAGCATCTGGGCGACGAACTCTTCCTGTGTGGCTGCGGTGATCAGCGGGAGTCCGGCACGAACCATGTCGAGCTGCCAGGCAGCGGTGCCGGCAGCGGTGGCCCCGGCCGCGCACGCAGCATCGAAAGCAGCGCCGGCGGTGGCAACCGGCGCGGCGAGCAGGTAGCGGGTCGGGCTCAGGCGGATGCAGCGCAGGCCGGCGTCGGTCACCGTCTGCTTCATGTCGGCTTCCGGCAGCAGGGCGCCGGCCCCCAGCGCGGCAGCGGCGGCGTCGGGGCCGGCCAGCCCGATGAGGGCGGTGTCCGCACGCGCGTCCGACAGCTTGACCTTGCTGCGCAGCACGTACATCGAGAGCTTCTTCAGGAAGGCCGGCAAGATGTCGGCCGAGAGCGCGAAGGCGTGGCCCTCGGGCTCGGACCACAGCAGGAAGCTCGCGATCATCCGGCCTTTGGGCGAGTTGAAGCTGTTCCACTCGGCGCCGTCTGCGGGCAGCTTCTTGACGTCGTTGGACACGAGGTTGTGCAGGAACTCGGCCGAGTCCGGGCCGACTGCGCGGAGGGTGCCCAGGTGCAGCAGCGGCACCGCGATGGTTCCGTCGGCGCTGCGCGCTTCGGTGGTGGCGTCGGCGAAAGAGGCAGAGCGGGCATCGTCGCCCAGGGTGGCGCCCCGGTGGGCGAGGTGGTCGGTCCAGGCTGTCATGGTCGGATCGTTTGGGTTCGGTTTTTGGTCGGATGTCGGGTCGTCGGGTCTAGCGGCAGCGAATTCTTGTTTGCGTGTTCTGTGGTATTTCGTCCCGCGGGGGACGCGCTGCACGATGAAGTATTATAGGCCCCCTCCGTGCGCCGGTCGCCCATGCTGCCGGCAGGGATTTTGCCCAGCAACCGCCGATGAAGCGTCTTTTTCTCAGCCTCCTTGTCCTGCTCGTCCTTGCCACGGCGTCCGTCGCCGGCGCAGGGTGGTGGTATGCCCACCGTTCGCTGCCCCTGTCTGCCGAGCGCGTCGATTTCACCATCCCGCGCGGTGTGGGCATGCGTCAGGCGGCGACGATCATCGAGCGCGCAGGCGTTGGCGTGGATGCCCGCGCGTTGGCGCTGATCGCGCGTATCGGCGATCGTGCGCACCGCATCAAGGCGGGCAGCTATGAGGTGCATGCGGGCATCACGCCCTGGCAGATCGTGCTCAAGCTCTCCGATGGCGACGTGACCCAGGGCGAGCTGGTGCTGCTCGAAGGCTGGACGTTCCGCCAGGTACGTCAGGCGCTCGAGTCCCATCCCGAGCTGGAGCCGGACAGCGCCGGGCTGAGCGACGCCGAGCTGCTCGCGCGCATTGGGGCCGCCGAGGCGCATCCCGAAGGCCTGTTCTTTCCCGACACCTACCTGTTCGACAAGCACAGCAGCGCGCTTGCGGTGCTGGAGCGCGCGTACCAGATGATGCAGGTGCGGCTCGAGCGCGCGTGGGGCGAGCGCGACCCGGCGCTACCGCTTGCCTCGCCCTATGAGGCGCTGATCCTGGCGTCGATCATCGAAAAGGAAACGGGTAGCGCAGCAGATCGTGCGCTCGTCGCCTCGGTGTTCGCCAACCGGCTGCGCATCGGAATGCGGCTGCAGACCGATCCGACGGTGATTTACGGCCTCGGCGAAGGCTTCGACGGCCGCCTGCGTCGCGTGCATCTGGACGCCGATCACCCCTGGAACACCTACACGCGCGCTGGGCTACCGCCGACGCCGATCGCGATGCCGGGCGAGGCCTCGCTGCGCGCCGCCGTCCAGCCGCAGAAAAGCGATTACCTGTACTTCGTCGCGCGCGGCGATGGCAGCAGCGAGTTCTCCCGCAACCTCGCCGACCACAATCGTGCGGTCAACAAGTTCATCCGCAAGCGGGGCGGATGATGCGACACGCCATGCACGCACAACGGGCATCTGCCGACATGCACCACGACACCTCTCCCGCGCCTGAGCGCGGCCGCTTCATCACCTTCGAGGGCATCGACGGGGCCGGCAAGAGCTCGCAGATTGCCGCCGTGGTCGCGCTGCTGCAGGTGGCCGGCATCGATGTGGACCAGACCCGGGAGCCCGGGGGCACCGCGTTGGGCGAGCGCCTGCGGGCGCTGCTGCTGCATGAGCCCATGCATCTCGAGACCGAGGCCATGCTGATGTTCGCCGCCCGCCGCGAACATCTTGCGGCCCGCATCGAGCCAGCGCTTGCTGCGGGCCGCTGGGTGGTGTGCGACCGCTTCTCCGATGCCACCTTCGCCTATCAGGTGGGCGGACGTGGTCTCGATCGTGCCAAGTTCGACGCGCTCGAGGACTGGGTCCATCCCGGGCTGCAGCCGGATCTAACCCTCGTGTTCGACCTCGAACCGGCCGTCGCTGCGGCGCGCGTGGCTTCGACCGGGGTCGCTCCGGACCGCTTCGAGCGGGAGCAGTGCGGTTTCTTCGAGCGTGTGCGCGAGGCCTATCTCGAACGCGCGCGCGGGGCGCCGCAGCGCATCTGCGTGATCGACGCCAGCCGCACGCCCGAGGCGATCCGGGCCGAGGTGGAGCGCGTCGTGCGCGAGCGCCTGCTGGCATGATCCACGCTTGGCTCCAGCCCTCCTGGCAGCGCCTCGTCGAGCTCGGCGAGCGTCTGCCGCATGCGCTGCTTTTCGTCGGTCCCCCAGGGCTCGGCAAGCGGGAACTGGCCGAGGCGCTCGCCGCCAGACTGCTGTGCGATGCGCCGAGGCCCGACGGTCATGCCTGCGATCACTGCGAACCCTGTCAGTGGCGTCTGACCGCCAATCACCCCGACCTGATGCGGGTGGTGCCGGAGGCCGATGCCGCCGCTGCGCGCGCCGAGGGCGAAGGTGAGCTCTCGCCGCGCGAGGCAGGAGGCAAGTCCGCGTCGGAGCAGATCCGCATCGAGCAGATCCGCGACCTGCAGTCGGCGCTGAGCATCACCGGGCACCATGGCGCCCGCCGCGTGGTGGTCATCGATCCGGCCGAAGCGATGAACCCCTTCACCGCCAACGCGCTGCTCAAGCTGCTCGAGGAGCCGCCCGAGGGCTGCGTGTTCCTGCTCGTGTCGTCTGCGCCGCGCCGGCTGCTGCCCACGATCCGCAGCCGCTGCCAGCAGTGGCACTTCGCGCGCCCGGACGAAGCCGCGCTGGCGCACTGGTGGGCGCATGCTGACAAGGAGGTGAAGGCATTGCTGGCGGTGGGTGGAGGCATGCCGCTGGCGGCCGAACGCCTGGCGCGCAGCGGCGGCGCAGCGATGCTCGCGCGCTTCGTACGCGACCTTGGCGGCCTGGAGGCGACCGGGGCGCTGCGCCTGGCGGGGCAGTGGGAAAGCTGGCTGAAGTCGAAGGAGGCGATGGCGGCCGGCTTCGGGCTACCCGAGCTCACCGACTGGATGCTGCGCTGGGTAGGCGATCTCGCTGCCCTGCGGATGGGGGGGCGCGTGCGCTTCTTTCCCGCACAGGAAGGCGTACTCGCTGCGCTGGCCAGCCGCACGAGCGTGGCCGCGGCAAGCGCCTGCTACAATGAGCTCCTTCAGATCCACAAGGTATCGCGCCATCCGCTCAGTCTGCGCCTGGTGCTCGAAGACATGCTCATGCGTTACGCCCGTGCCATTGCCGGAGCCCGAGGATGACCGAAGCTGCACGTCCTGCCGTTGCCCGCCCGAGCGTTCTGTCGCTCAACATCAGCTCTAAGGCTGCGCTGTATGCGGCGTACATGCCTTTCCTGGTCCATGGCGGCATCTTCGTGCCCACGCCGAAGACCTACAAGCTTGGCGACGAGGTTTTCCTGTTGCTGCAACTGCTGGACGACCCCACCCGCCACCCGGTCGCGGGCAAGGTGGCCTGGCTTACACCGCAGGGAGCCCAGGGGGGCAAGACACAGGGGATCGGCGTGCATTTTTCCGATGACGATTCTGGCAAGGGCTTGCGCGCGCGGATCGAACAGGTGCTGGCGGGCCACCTGAACTCGACCCGCCCCACCCATACGCTTTGACGCTGCCGGAGCGCGCCACGCGCGCCGCTCCGGTTTCCGCCCGGCGTCCCGGCGAGCACTTCGTACGGGAGCGCGCCGGGACACTCACCGACCTGCAGGAACCGGATGTTCGTCGATTCACATTGTCACCTCGATTTCCCAGACCTGATCAGCCGTGAGGACGCGTTGCTCGCCAACATGGCGGCGAACGGTGTCGGTGCGGCGCTCTGCATCAGCGTCAAGCTGGAGGATTTCCCGCGCGTGCGTGGGCTTGCCGAGCGGCACGCCAACCTGTGGGCCTCGGTGGGCGTTCATCCCGACAATGCGGATGTGGAGGAGCCCGACCTCGCGCGGCTGATCGAGCTTGCCGATCATCCACGGGTGGTGGCGATCGGGGAGACCGGGCTCGACTACTACTGGCAGAAGGATGCGCCCGAGTGGCAGCGCGAACGCTTCCGCGTGCACATCCGCGCCGCGCGCGAGACGGGCAAGCCGCTGGTCATCCACACCCGCAGCGCCGCCGAGGACACCGTGCGCCTGATGCGTGAGGAAAACGCGGGCGAGGCGGGCGGCGTCATGCACTGCTTCACCGAGCGCTGGGAGGTGGCCGAGGCGGCGCTCGAGCTCGGCTTCTACATCTCCTTCTCGGGCATCGTCACCTTTCGCAACGCGAAGGAGCTCAAGGAGGTCGCCCGCCGCGTGCCGCTCGACCGCCTGCTGATCGAAACCGATTCGCCCTATCTCGCGCCGGTGCCGCATCGGGGCAGGACCAACGAACCGGCCTGGGTCGTGCATGTGGCCGAGGAGATCGCCCGTCTGCGCGAACTGCCGCTGGCCGCCATCGAACAGGCCACCACCGACAACTTCTTCCGGCTTTTCCATCATGCACAAAGACCTGCCTGAAACGCCCGCCAGGGTTCGGCCCGCGCGCAGGCTGATCGCTGCCACCTTGCTGGCCGCCGGCACGCTCTGCTCCTGCGCAGCGATCGCGGGCAGCTACGACGATGCGCTCGATTCGGCGCGTCTAGGCGACACGCGCCAACTCACCGGCCTGCTCGACCGGGGTATCGATCCGGACACTGTCGATCCGCAGGGCAATTCGCTGCTGATCCTCGCTGCGCGGGAGGGCCAGGCGGACACCGTGGCGGCTTTGCTGAAGTATCGCGCTCGTGTCGATTACCGCAACCTTGCCGGCGATTCGGCCTTGATGCTTGCGGTGCTGCGTGGGCACGAGGCAGCGGTTCGCGTGCTGCTCAAGGCGGGAGCCCGCGTCGAACACGAAGGCTGGACGCCACTGCACTATGCCGCCTTCGAAGGGCGGGAGAACATGCTTGATGCCTTGTTCGCTGCCGGTGCAAACGTCAATTCGCCGGCGCCGAACAAGGCCACGGCGCTGATGCTCGCCGCGCGCAACGGTCACGTCGGCGTGGTCCGCCGTCTGCTGGCGATGCCGCAGACGGACCTCAATGCGCTCAACGACGTCGGCTTGTCCGCCGATGCGTGGGCGCTGCAAGGCAAGAACACCGAGATCGCCGAGCTCATCCAGGCCGAACGCAAGCGTCGCGGCCTGCGTCCGCCGGCGATCAAGCTCACGATCGAGTGAGCCCGACCATGAGGCGCCTGCGCCCCATTCATATCCAGTGAAGGAAACAGCATGAGCAGTCTGCCCAGGTGCCCCGCCTGCAACTCCGAATACACCTATGAGGACGGTGACAACTACGTCTGTCCCGAGTGCGCCCACGAGTGGCCCCGCAAGGCGGGCGCCGAGGCCGAGGAGGCGGGCAAGGTGTGGAAAGACGCCAACGGCAACGTGCTGCAGGATGGCGACAGCGTCACGGTGATCAAGGACCTCAAGGTCAAGGGCTCGTCCCTGGTGGTGAAGGTCGGCACCAAGGTGAAGAACATCCGCCTGGTCGAGGGTGATCACGACATCGACTGCAAGATCGACGGTATCGGTGCGATGAAGCTGAAGTCGGCGTTCGTGAAGAAGAACTGAAGCCGCGCCTGTCCGGCGAGACGAATGCAAAAGGGCCGCGCAAGCGGCCCCTTCGTTTCTGCAAGGCGCCGGGGCTCAGTCGCGGAACTTCGGTGCCTGTTTCGTCATGCCGGCGCGGATTGCGGTCTGCAGGTCCTCGGACAGCAGCATCGCAGCGTTCCAGGTGGCGACGCGGTCCAGACCGTCGGCCACGCTGTGATCGCGCGCGTGGTTGAGCATGTCCTTGGTGCCACGGACCGCGAGCGGCGACTTGGCGGCGATGGTGTGGGCGAGCTTCATCACGCCCTCCATCAAGGCCTCGGGCGTATCGAAGACACGGTTGACCAGGCCCATGCGGGCAGCCTCCCCGCCATCGAACCCGCGCCCGGTATAGGCAAGCTCGCGCACCATGCCTTCGCCGATCAGACGCGGTAGCCGCTGCAGGCTGCCGACGTCGGCGACCATGCCGAGGTCGATCTCCTTGACGGAGAATTTCGCATCCGCCGCGCAGTAGCGCATGTCGGCGCAGGCGATCAGGTCCACGCCGCCGCCCACGCAGGCGCCCTGGATGGCAGCGAGCACCGGCTTGCGGCAACGTTCGAGGCTGGTGAGCGTGTCCTGCAGGTCGAGGATGAGGTTGCGCAGGTTCTCGCGTGTGCGCGCCTCGCAGGCGTCCTTCACGGTGGGCAGGATGCTCATCATCATCTGCAGGTCGATGCCGGCGCAGAAGTTCGCGCCGGCGCCGTGCAGCACCGCCACGCGCACCGCCGGGGTACGGTCCACCCACTGCATCGCGGCGCGGATGTCCTGCCACATCTGCAGGTTCATCGCGTTGGCCTTGTCGGGGCGGCTCAGGGTGACTACGGCGACCTGGCCGTCGAGGCCGATGCGCAGGGTGTCGAACTGCGGCAGGGGGATCCCTGCGGTCGTGGCGGAGGCAGGGAACTGGCCCGCGACGACGGCCGGCGCCGAGGCGGCCCTCTCGATGCTGGCCGCCAGTTCGATGCCCTGCTTGATCGCGCGCTTCGCGTCGAGTTCGGCGGCCACGTCCGCGCCGCCGATCAGGTGCACGCGCATGCCGGCCTCGATGAGCGCGGCCTGGAGTTCTCGCTGCGGCTCCTGACCGGTGCACAGGATCACGTTGTCGACCGGCAGCACCTCATTCTTGCCGCCGATGCTCAGGTGCAGGCCGGCGTCGTCTATGCGGTGGTAGCTTGCCCCCGGGATCATCTGCACGCCGCGGTTCTTGAGCGCGGTGCGATGGATCCAGCCGGTGGTCTTGCCCAAGCCTTCACCGACCTTGCTGGTCTTGCGCTGCAGCAGCACGATCTCGCGCGGGGCGGTTTCCAGATGCGGCTTGGTCAGGCCGCCACGATGGGCGTAGGCGGCGTCGATGCCCCATTCGGCGTAGAACTTATCCGGCGCCAGGCTGGGGCTGATGCCCTCGTGGCTCAGGTACTCGGCGACGTCGAAGCCGATGCCGCCCGCCCCGAGGATGGCGACGCGACGGCCTACCGGCTTCTTCTCCCGCAACACATCCAGGTAACCGAGTACCTTTGGGTGATCCACGCCCTCGATCTCCGGCACGCGCGGCACGATGCCGGTGGCGAGCACGACCTCGTCGAACTTCCCGGACAGCTCGGTGGCGGAGACGCGGGTGTTCAGCTTCAATGCGACGCCGGTCTGCTCGATGCGCCGGCCGAAGTAGCGCAGGGTCTCGGCGAACTCTTCCTTGCCCGGGATCTGCATCGCGATGTTGAACTGCCCGCCAATGCGCGCACCGGCCTCGAACAGCGTGACCTTGTGCCCGCGCTCGGCGGCTGTGGTGGCGAAGGCCAGGCCCGCGGGGCCGGCACCGACCACCGCGATGTTGCGCGGGGTCGTGGTGGGCTCGATCACCAGTTCGGTTTCGTGGCAGGCACGCGGGTTCACCAGGCAGGAGGTGATCTTGCCGCTGAAGGTGTGGTCCAGACAGGCCTGGTTGCAAGCGATACAGGTGTTGATGTCGGCGCCGCGGCCCGCAGCGGCCTTGTTCACGAAGTCAGGGTCGGCGAGGAAGGGGCGCGCCATCGACACCATGTCGGCCTTGCCCTCGGCGAGGATGGCCTCAGCGATCTCGGGCGTGTTGATGCGGTTGGTGGCGATCAAGGGGATGCCGACGTGGTCCTTGATCTTTTGCGTCACCCAGGCGAAGCCTGCGCGCGGCACGCAGGTGGCGATGGTGGGGATGCGCGCCTCGTGCCAGCCGATGCCGCTGTTGATCAGCGTGGCGCCGGCGGCCTCGATCGCCTGCGCGAGCTGCACCACCTCCTCGAAGGTGGAGCCATCCTCGACGAGGTCAAGTAGCGACAGGCGGAAGATGAGGATGAACTCGCGCCCGAGACGTTCGCGCGTGCGGCGCACGATCTCGGTGGCGAAGCGGATGCGGTTGGCGTAGGCACCGCCCCATTCATCGCTGCGCTGGTTGGTATGGGCGACGATGAACTCGTTGATCAGGTAGCCCTCGGAGCCCATGATCTCGACACCGTCGTAGCCGCCTTCGCGGGCAAGCTCGGCGCAACGCACGAAGTCTTCGATCGTGCGTTCGATGTCGGCGGTGGACAGTTCGCGCGGCACGAAAGGCGAGATCGGCGCCTGGATGGGGCTGGGTGCGACCAACTCGGGGTGGTAGGCGTAGCGGCCGAAGTGCAGGATCTGCATGGCGATCTTGCCGCCTTCGCGATGCACTGCCTCGGTGATCACGCGGTGGTGCGCGGCTTCTTCCGATGTGGTCAGCGTGGCGCCGCCGCTCCAGGGGCGGCCCTCGGCGTTGGGGGCAATGCCGCCGGTCACGATGAGGCCGACGCCACCGCGCACGCGCTCGGCGTAGAAGGCCGCCATGCGCTCGAAGCCACCTTCGGCCTCTTCCAGCCCGACGTGCATCGAGCCCATCAGGAAGCGGTTGGGCAGGGTAGTGAAGCCGAGGTCCAGGGGACGGAAGAGGTTCGGGTAGGTGGCCATCGTCTCGCTCGCGGTGTTCTTATGGTGGGGCTGGTTGCATGGCCGGACCGCGGGGGAGGGAGTCCGGCCTGCGCGCTCGAGGAGGGAGGGAGTGGTGCGCAGGCCGTGGAGGGGTGCCGTCCAACTATGCAACCAGTTGCAGCACTTTAGAAGATCTCGATCGACTATGCAACGCGTTGCATGGTGCACATGCACGCGGCTAGACTTGCGCCATGTCGCTCGCCCACGCCCTGCTCACCTCGCTGCTCGAACAACCCTCGTCCGGCTACGATCTGGCGCGGCGTTTCGACAAGTCCATTGGCCACTTCTGGCAGGCGACGCACCAGCAGATCTATCGCGAGCTGGGCCGAATGGAAAAGGCGGGCTGGATCCTGTCCGAGCCCGACCCTGACGCTGGCCGCACCCGCAAGCGCACCTACTGGGTATTGCCCTCCGGCCGCCAGGAGCTCGAGCGTTGGGCCGCCGAACCTGCGCCGCTGCCCGAACTGCGTGACGAGTTCATGGTCCGGCTGCGCGCTGACGCCACGCTCGGCCCGCTTGGCCTGCTGCCCGAGCTGCGCCGGCGCCGTGAGCTCCACTGCGACAAACTGCGCGCCTACCGTGCGATCGAGGCGCGCGACTTTGTTCCCGAGACGGCGCCCACGCGCAAGCGCCGTATCCATCACCTGATCCTCAAGGCGGGCATCCAGTACGAGGAAAACTGGATTGCATGGTACGACGAGGCGGTGCAGGTGCTCGGTGAGAGCTGACCCGCGAAATTTCATCCGCGAGGCCTGACGCCTGACGCACGAGCGGACCCGACTCTGTAACCCGTGCGCCCAGCCAGGCTCGCGTGCGGGCCTTTCTGCTTAGCTGCCCGCGTAACGCTCCAGCCAGTGCGCGTAGGGTGCGGGCAGCACCCAGGTCGGGCGCTCGACCCCGAGCGCCCGCGCGGCCTGCAGCGGCCAGTGCGGGTTGGCGAGATGCGCGCGCCCGATCATCACCAGATCGAGCTGACCGTCGCGCACGCAGGCGTCGGCGGTGGCCGGGTGGTCGAACCCCCAGGCCGATGCCACCGGCAACCCGGTCTCGCGGCGCACGCGCTCGGCCACCGGTGCGAGCAGGGCCGGCGCCCAGGGAATGTTCGCGGTGAGCGTCGAGAAGCCCATGCTGACGTTGAGCAGGTCCAGACCTTCGGCCTTGAAGCGGCGGGTGAGTTCGATGGCTTCGGCGAGGGTCTCCTCATCGCGGCCGTCGTATTCGATCACGCCGAACCGTGCGGTCAGCGGCAGGTTTTCCGGCCACACCTTGCGCACCGCCTGCACGGTCTCGAGCAGGAAGCGGCTGCGGTTCTCGAAGCTGCCGCCGTAGGTGTCGGCGCGCTGGTTGGCGTGCACCGAGAAAAAACTCTGGCCGAGGTAGCCATGGGCGAAGTGCAGTTCCAGCCACTCGAAGCCGGCCTCGCGTGCGCGCCGGGCGGCGGCCACGAAGTCCTCGCGCACGCGGGTGATGTCTTCCAGCGTCATCGCCTTGGGCACCTTGGGCAGATGTGCGCCGAATGCAGTGGCCGAGGGCGAGATCGTCTGCCAGCCGCGCGGATCGCCGTCGTCGATGTGGTTGTCGCCCTCCCAGGGGCGGTTGGCGCTGGCCTTGCGGCCGGCGTGGCCGATCTGGATGCCGGGTACCGCGCCGGTGGCCTTGATCGACGCGGCGATCGGCGCCATGGCCGCAGCCTGTGCATCGTTCCACAGGCCGGTACAAGCCGGGGTGATGCGGCCTTCGGGCGAAACCGCCGTCGCTTCGACGATGACCAGACCCGCGCCGCCGCGTGCGATGGCAGGGTAATGCACGCGGTGCCAGTGATTGACCACGCCGTCGGTGGCCATGTACTGGCACATTGGCGGCACGGCGATGCGGTTGCGCAGGGTGATGTCCTTGAGCTTGAGTGGCTGGAAGAGTGCGGTCATGCAGTGGGTCCTTGCAGGGTTCCAGGAATAACCCGGGTTCACAGGCTGGCTTCGAGGATGCGGCGGCTGGTGGCGAGGTCGATGTCGCGGTGCTCGCCGAGTGCCGTCATGCCATGCACTTCGAGCTGGGCGATGATCCGGTCGATCGCGTCCGCGCCGATGCCGTAGTCGGACAGGCGGGTCTTCACACCGAGCGACTCGAAGAAGGCGCGGGTACGGGTGATGGCGGCGTCGATGCGTGCATCCTCTTCGCCATCATGAATTTTCCATACTCGCGCGGCGTACTGCAGCAGCTTGGCGCGCTTGGCGGCGCGGCGATCGTTCAGAAGGCTGGGCAGCACGACCGCGAGCGTCTGCGCGTGGTCCAGACCATGCAGCGCGGTGAGTTCATGGCCGATCATGTGGGTCGCCCAGTCCTGCGGCACCCCGACGCCGATCAGTCCGTTCAGGGCCTGGGTGGCGGCCCACATCAGGTTGGCGCGTACCGCGTAGTCCTCGGGCGTGGCCAGGGCCTGGGGGCCGACCTCGATCAGGGTCTGCAGCAGACCCTCGGCATAGCGGTCCTGCACCGGGGCGTTCACGGGATAGGTCAGGTATTGCTCCATGACATGCACGAAGGCGTCGACCGCGCCATTGGCGATCTGGCGCGGGGGCAGGGTATAGGTCTTGACCGGGTCGAGCACCGAGAAGCGTGGGAACACGTGCGGGCTGGAGAAGCCGAATTTGGCCTGGAGCGACTTGCGCGTGACCACCGAGAAGCAGTTCATCTCCGAGCCCGTGGCCGGCAGGGTAAGCACGCAGCCGATCGGTAGCACGCGGGCGACATGCTTGCCGCGCGTTTGCATGATCTCCCACGGCTCGCCCTCGTAGCCGGCAGCGGCGGCGACAAACTTGGTGCCGTCGATCACCGAGCCACCACCCACCGCGAGCAGGAAGTCGATCTGGTCACGGCGCACCAGCTCGACTGCCTTGATCAGTGTCTCGTAGCTCGGGTTGGGCTCGATGCCGCCGAAACGCTGTACGCTGCGCTGCCCGAGTGCGGCCTGCACCTCCGCCAGCGTGCCGTTGCGCTCGGCGCTGCCGCCACCGTAGAGCACCAGCACGCGGGCGCCAGCCGGTACGAGTTCGTCCAGGCGGGTGATCGTGCCTTCGCCAAAGACGATGCGGGTGGGGTTGTAGAAGTCGAAGTTCTGCATCGGGGGGTCCTCTGTTGTTGTCGCCGGCTGCGGTTGCCGGAGTGAATGTGGCGGGTCTTGAACGAGACCCGGTATTGAAAGGGCCGAGTCGCAAAAGTTCGCGGCAGTGCGGAAGTTGGCCGCAGGGTTGAATAGCTTCGATGGCGGGCTTGCATTGGCCGGCTGGCGTTGGCCCAGCCTTCTTAAGCTGCGCAGGGCCATAATGGTGCCATGCCTGACACGCTTTTCCTCTTCGATCATCCGCAATCCGTCGCGGCCTGGGGCGCGATCGACGACCGCGTGATGGGCGGGGTATCGCGCAGCGCGCTGCGCTTCGATCCCGCCGGCCATGCGGTGTTCGGTGGTGTGGTCTCGCCGGACAACAACGGCGGCTTCGCCTCGGTGCGCGCGCCCGTGTCGGATGCGCCGAACGGTGCGATCGACGCGCTGCAGATCACCGTGCGCGGCGACGGCCGGCGCTACAAGCTCAATCTGCGCATCGACGGTGGCTTCGATGGCATCAACTACCAGGCGGCTTTCGACACCATGGCTGGCGAGTGGCAGGTGCTGCGGCTGCCGATCGACGCCTTCCGCGCCAGCTTCCGCGGCCGGCCGGTGCCGGATGCGCCGGCGCTGCGCGGCGCACGCATCCGGCAAGTCGGGTTGATGATCGCCGATCGGCAGTTCGGGCCCTTCGAGCTGGCGATTCGGGAGATCGGCACGGTGGGTGGGTGACGGCTGGCGGTTCAGATCGTCGCAAGCAGCGCCTGCAGCGTCTGCATCCCCGACGGCGACAGCAGCCAGCCGAGCGCCGCGCAGTTGACTGCCACGGTGATCCAGTAGCTGGTCTGGAACGAGGTCTTCGAGGACTTGTGGCGGAACACCCGCTGTGCCGCCAGCGCTCCCCTCTAGGTCAAGATGGTTGTCGCCTCGATAGAATCTGAAACCCGAGGGCGATAACGGAAGAAAGAAGTGGCCAGGTACGGACAAGCATTCAAGGA